>JAFVEU010000077.1 GCA_017475845.1 Lachnospiraceae bacterium
AGTGCGGCAACGGAAAAGGCCGCGATCAGGGAAATAAGGAGAAGGAGCTTCAGGGCCTTAGGCAGTGGCTTCTTTTTCCTGCCCCTGGAATTTTCCATCTTCTTCCAGTCCTTATCCGTCAGGTCATCGCTTAAGAACCTGGCCATTACGGGAATGTCCTGCTTTACCTCGGGCATGTTCTTTTCCATCCCCCGGGTACTGAGCTCCAGCTTTACTCCGTCCCGTTCTTCAGTTGTATAAGTCTCTCCCTTGCCGTTTTGAGGAGCTTTTCCCTTGTGTTCCATTGAGGTTCCTCCAGAACCCTGTTAAGCAGGAACTGCAGCATTTCCCCCAGTTCCCTTCCGGGCTTCATCCCGGCCTCTTTGATAAGTGTGCCTCCGTCTATTTTCAGATCCTTTAAGGACAGGCAGTCCCCTTCCTCAAGAATCTCCCTATAAAGTTTTAGGAGTGCTGCTTCCTTATCCAGCTTTTCCCTTCTCTCGTGGTCGCTCTGGGCCATTATGTCCGCGTATCTCACGGGGAAAAGCAGGGGAAAGATCTCCTCCCCCATTTTGTTAATGGTCTTCCGGACAGCCTTTTTGCTGCTCTCCGGCCTGTAGTCGTGGTATCTCACCATGCCGGTTATCAGGCTTACGGAACGGTTGTCCGACTTAAGCCTCTTTAATATGTCCTCTGCGATCTCCTCGCTTTTTTCCGCGTGACCGTAAAAGTGGTCGATGCCTTTACTGTCAGTGGTCTTTCTGCTTCCCTTTCCCAGATCATGGAAGAGCATGGTAAAGCGGAGGAGCCGTATCAGGTCGTCCTTCTTTTCCTCATATCCGGTCAGGATATCCTTATATTCCATAAGCTTATCCTCCGTGATGTACTTAAGGGATTCCAGGGTATGGACACCCACAGAGTAAAGGTGGTGGGGGTTATTCTGTATGACCTTCATGCTCTCATCGAATTCCGGCATGATCACCGCTGTGATGCCGTTTTCATAGAGCTCCCTAAACTTCCCGGGATTATCGGAGGTTAAGAGCTTTGTGAGCTCATCCCTTATCCTTTCCGCGGATATCTTTTTCAAGGTCCCTGCAAGATGGGACGCAGCCTTAAGGGTCTCCTCCTCTATGCGGAATCCCAGCTGGGCGGAAAAGCGGAAAGCCCTTAAGATCCTTAAGGCGTCCTCTCCGAACCTCTCCTCCGGAGCTCCCACCGCCCGGATGATCTTAGATCTAAGGTCCTCCATGCCGCCGAAAAGGTCTATTACCCCCTTTTCCGGGCTGTAGGCCAGGGCGTTTATGGTGAAATCCCGCCTCTTTAAGTCCTCCTCCAGGTTCGGGGTGAACTCCACCTTATCCGGATGCCTACCGTCACTGTATTTCCCGTCGATCCTGAAGGTTGTGACCTCAAACTGCTCCCTGCCGAGGAGCACAGTCACCGTGCCATGGGCTATTCCGGTATCCACGGTCCTCCGGAAGATCTTCTTTATGTCCTTCGGAAGAGCGTCGGTGGTGATATCCCAGTCCTTTGGTTCTCTATCCAGCAGGAAATCACGGACGCAGCCTCCTACGGCATATGCCTCGAAGCCTGCGTCCTCTATTTCCTTTATTATCCTTCTTACTTTTTCGGGAAGATCGATCTTCAAATAATGCTTTCCTCACTTAAGAACTTCCACGGTCTGACGGGCGATCATCAGCTCCTCGTCCGTGGGTACCACAAGGAGCTGCACCTTGTCCTCCGGCCTGCTTAAGAAGAATTCCCTGCCTCTCAGCTTATTGTTCTCTTCATTGAAGCTTATCCCCAGGAACCCTAAATATGACGCTATCCTCCGCCTTACTTCGCTGTTGTTCTCACCGGCGCCTGCGGTAAATACTATGGCGTCCACCCCGTTCATCTCTGCGGTGTAGGCACCTATGTACTTCGCAACCCTTAAGGAAAAGGCGTCCAGAGCCTGATCCGCTTCCTTATTGCCCTCTTCCGCTGCAGCAGCCAGATCCCTGAAGTCCGAGGAATAGCCGTCCGAAAGCCCCAGCATCCCCGACTTCTTGTTCAGTATGTCCAGCACCTCCGCAGCGCTCTTATTCTCCTTTTGCATGATAAAGGTGATGACCGAGGGATCCAGGTCTCCGGATCTGGTGCCCATTATAAGCCCCTCAAGAGGGGTGAGTCCCATGGATGTATCCACGGATTTTCCGTATTTTACCGCACTTACGGAGGCTCCGTTCCCCAGGTGGCATACGATGATCTTCAATTCCTTTATGTCCCTGTGGAGTATCTCCGCGGTACGCTTTGATACATAATCGTGGCTGGTACCGTGGAATCCGTAGCGGCGGATCTTATACTTCCTGTAATACTCATAGGGAATGCCGTAGAGATAGGCTTTGGGCTCCATGGTCTGATGGAAGGCCGTGTCAAATACGCCTACCATGGGGACTCCGGGCATCATCTTTTCGCAGGCCCTGACTCCTATGATATTTGCCGGATTATGAAGGGGCGCCAGATCATTACACTCCTCCACGGCCTTTATCACCTCTTCGGTTATGCGTACCGATCCCGAGAACTTTTCCCCGCCGTGGACCAATCTGTGTCCTACCGCATCTATCTCATTAAGTGAAGCCACCACACCATTCTCCTTGTCCGTGAGCTTCTTTATCACCTGATCCACGGCATCGGTATGATCCTTCATCTCCACTTTTGTGACGATCTTTTCTTCATCACCCCTTTTATATTCGATGGCGCTGCCTTCGATACCGATCCTTTCACAGAGTCCCTTTGCGAAGACCTCTCCGCTTTCGGAATCCATGAGCTGGTATTTAAGTGATGAGCTTCCGCAGTTTATAACAAGTACTTTCATTGATCTTCCTTCTCCTTACAGTTCCCTTTAATATGCCTTGCCCCAGTAAACCAGATGCTTCGCCGGTTTTCCGCAGCATACGCAGGTCTCGGAGATCCTCTCCTGATCCTCCCAGGGCATACAGCGGCTGGTGACTGTGGTATCCGCCTTGATCTTTTCCTCACACTCCGTTTCGCCGCACCACATGGCTCTTATGAAGCCGGGCTTATTATCGGCTATATCTTTGAATTCCTCATAGGTCTTAGCATCAAAGATATTTTCCTTAAGGTGCTTCTCCGCTCTTTCATACATATCGTTATGTATGGTATCCAAAAGCTTTAGGATGAAATCATGTATCTCCGAAAGCTTTACGGTATACTTCTCTCTTGTATCCCTTCTGCAGACCACGCAGTTACCGTTCTCGATATCCTTGGGTCCTATCTCTATCCTTATGGGGAAGCCTCTCATCTCCTGCTCCGCGAACTTGAAGCCCGGGGACTTGTCGGAATCATCCACCTTTACCCTAAGGCCGGAAAGGTCGGAGGCTATCTTATTCGCAGCCTCAAGAACCCCTTCCTTCCTCTGCTGGATGGGGATCACCACCACCTGGGTGGGTGCGATCCTGGGAGGCAGCACAAGACCGTCATTATCGCCGTGAACCATTATCATGGCGCCGATTATACGGGTGGACAGACCCCAGGATGTCTGATGGGGGGTATGGAGCTTATTGTCCCTGCCGGTAAACTGTATCTCAAAGGCCTTGGCGAAGCCGTCGCCGAAATTGTGGCTGGTTCCGGACTGCAGGGCCTTTCCGTCGTGCATCATGGCCTCAATGGTATAGGTGGCCTTTGCTCCGGCGAACTTTTCCTTGTCTGTTTTCTTACCCCTTATGGTGGGGATCGCCAGGGTCTCCCTGCAGAAGTCTGCATAGACATTCAGCATCTGAACCGTCCTCTCCTCTGCATCCTCCTCGGTCTCGTGCATGGTATGGCCTTCCTGCCACAGGAACTCCCTGGAACGTAAGAATGGTCTGGTGGTCTTTTCCCAGCGCACCACGGAGCACCACTGGTTATATACTCTGGGCAGATCCCTGTAGGACTGTATGTCGTTCTTGTAGAAATCACAGAAAAGAGTCTCGGAAGTGGGACGGACGCACATCCTCTCCTCCAGCTCCGTTCCGCCGCCGTGGGTCACCCAGGCCACTTCGGGAGCAAAGCCCTCCACGTGATCCTTTTCTTTATTCAAGAGGCTCTCGGGAATGAACAGGGGCATGTAGACATTCTCCACACCCGTTTCCTTAAAGCGTCTGTCCAGATCTGCCTGTATGTTCTCCCATAGGGCATAGCCCGCAGGCTTTATGATAAGACAACCCTTAACACTTGAATAATCAATGAGCTCCGCCCTTTTCACAACGTCCGTATACCACTGGGCGAAATCCTCTTCCATGGAGGTTATGGCCTCCACCATTTTCTTTTTATCAGCCATTTTTACTGTCTGCTCTCCTTCATCTTTTTATTTTTATGATTTTAAGGACAAAAGCTGTCTGCGTCAAGGCGGCGTATCCTGTTCCCACGGTTTTTTATGCCCTTTCCCCATGAGGTCACTTCAGATTCACATATGTCACATTCTCGTCTTTTACAAGCTCCAGTGACTTAAACTGCTGCAGGAACCTGCTGAGCTTCGGTGCCCCGTAGTTTCTCGTGTCGAAATCGGGATAGCGCCGCTGGAGGCTGTTTCCCAGAGAAGCGATGTTCATGCCCCTTTCGTCATCATTCATTTCTATTATCTGCTTTATTGCCTTTTCGATGGTCGAGAGCTTCGTAAGGTTCCTGGAGGGGCTCTTCTTCTCCGTGGTCTTGGTCTTTGCCGTGGCTGCCTTTTCCTGATTCTGCTCCTTATAGAGCACATCCAGCATCTTGAAATTGTCACAGGCCTTGATAAGGGCTGCGGGAGTCTTGCTCTCTCCCATGCCCACAACCGTCTTGCCCTCTTCCTTAAGCGTTGCCGCCAACCTTGTGAAGTCGGAATCACTGGACACCAGACAGAACCCGTCCACGTTGTTGTTATAGAGTATCTTCATGGCGTCTATGATAAGGGCCGAATCGGAGGAGTTCTTTCCGAAGGTATTGTTGAACTGCTGCATGGGGATTATGGAGTTTTCCAGAAGCAGCTTCTTCCAGGAAGCGCTGCTCTGCTGGGTCCAGTCCCCGTAGGCTCTCTTTATGGTCAGGTCCCCGTAATTACTGGCCTCGTCCATGATAAGCCCTATATATTTCTGTGAAACATTTTCAATATCTATCAGTACCGCAAATCTCTTTATATCCGCCACTGTTTTTCTCCCTGATAAAATCCGCCCATAGGGCAAAAACCTGTTTTTACACTCTGAATCTGTAGCCTACGCCCCAGATTGTCTCTATGTACTGGGGATTTGAGGAATCCGCCTCGATCTTTTCGCGGATCTTCTTGATGTGCACCGTAACCGTTGCAATGTCACCGATAGAATCCATGTCCCAGATATTCCGGAAGATCTCGTCCTTGGAAAAGACCCTGTCGGGATTGGATGCAAGGAAGGTAAGGAGGTCGAATTCCTTCGTGGTGAACTGCTTTTCTTCCCCGTTCACCCAGACCCTGCGGGCAGTCTTATCTATCTTAAGCCCGCGGATCTCCACTATATCGTTCTCCGGGATCCCGCTCTTAACCAGTCGGTCGTACCGGGAAAGGTGGGCCTTGACCCTGGCCACCAGCTCACTTGGAGAGAAGGGCTTGGTCATGTAATCGTCGGCTCCCAGCCCCAGTCCCCTGATCTTGTCTATGTCGTCCTTCCTGGCGGAGACTATGATTATGGGCATGTTCCTGCTCTCCCGAATCCTGCGGCAGATTTCGAAGCCATCCACCCCCGGGAGCATGAGGTCCAGTATCAGAAGGTCCCAGTCCTCCTTTAAGGCCACCTCCAGCCCTTTCATCCCGTCATTTTCAATGGCCACCTCAAAATCAGACAGCTCCAGATAATCCTTTTCCAGGTCGGCTATGGAATCTTCGTATTCAATGATCAAAATCCTGCTCATACCATGTACCTTCCCGAAGGCAGGCC
>JAFVEU010000078.1 GCA_017475845.1 Lachnospiraceae bacterium
GAACGCCTCCAGGTTTTATGCCTGAAAGCGTTCTTTTTTCACGGGATTTTTTCACAGCCCCGTGCCGGGTCACTACGGATTTTCCCTGATGGAAAATCCTCCGCTCACTCCGCTGCTTCGCGGAACAGGCGGCAGTCCACCAGGTTGTCGATAAGGGGGATGAGCCGGTCCACGGGAACGTTTATGATATTTGAAATATCGATAAGGTCGTTGGAGCCGTCGGCATAGGCGATAAGATCCTTAAGTGCCAGGGTCTGCTGATAGGTGGTCTTGTTCGACATATTGGGAACAAGACCCCGGCGGCCCAGCTGGGGCTCTCCCAAGGTCGTGACCTTGTAGTATTTATTGTATTCCAGGGCGTTTATCACCTTCTTCATCACATCAAAGGAGCCCTGAAGCCCCGCAGGGGAGATAAAGTCCATGTTGTCGGCGCTGGTATGGTATTCCGGGAATACATGGTATTTTGACCTGCAGAAGGCTACCATGGGCACATCCACCCCGGGAGCCTGATACTGCCTCTCGTCCGAACCCCTCTTTGTATAATCGTAATCCTTATATTCCGGATCATGGAATTTCAATACGTTTTTAAGGATCTTGTCCGACAGGGTGTTGCCGTACCTTGTGTGTACCATAGAGTAGGTCCTGTCGTCCCCTACGCAGGTCAGGTTAAAGGCGGCTTTCACATGGGACTTAAGGTGAGGCAGGTTCCTGCTGATATAGGTAAGGGCGCCGATGGTCTCGGGAGCCAGTACCAGCCTGTAGCTGAAGCGGCGCTTTTCCATGGAGCTTATGTACCTTGCCAGCTCTATGATAAGACTGGGGCCGGAGCATTCGTTGTTTGCCATGGAGGGGTGACAGGTGTAGCTTGAAAAGAAGATCTCTTCATCCCTTTCCCCGGGAAACAGCAGCTCTCCGTAGGTAAGGCTCCCTTCCTTAAGCTCCGAATCAATGTAAACGTGGTAATCCCCTTCCTTAAGCTTAACAAAGTCGTTATGGGCCATGCAGAAGCCCCAGCGCTCGGCATAGTAGCTGGAGGCATAGGGAATGAGGTCCGGCTGTTCCGGAAGGGTCACGATATGTTCCTTTAATTCCTCAAGGGATACGGTTTTGTCCACAGGGACGCTGTAGTGGAGGATGTGGAGATTATTCTTCTTAAATTCACAGATAACATCTCCTCCGGGGGTTCTGATGAAAGCATCCCTTATATTCCATTCCTTGGGAATGGTCCAGTCAAGTACGGGCGTTCCGGTCTTTATTTCGTGCATTTCAAAGGGCACACCAGGAAGCTCCTCCTGCAGTATGCGGAAGGTCTCCCTTACGCCGTTTCCGGTGATGCTCCTGCAGATGGGAAAAAGCTTCCCGCAGAGCTCATACATTCTTCTTCCTTCGTTCATGGCCTCGGCTTCCTTTCGTCTTACTCTATGTCATAGTAGCAGAATACCCGCAAAAATCAAGAGTATAAAGGGGCTTGAGGTTTGACCTGGAAAAGGGAAAAAGAGGCGGCATGAATTTGCGGGAAAACTCAAGGAAAATCGGCATCGAAACGGTTGAAAACGGCAAAGAGAGTATAGTAAAATGGAACAATACACGCTGTATTTTAATTAAGGATCAAGGGGTCTTTGGTATGAAGAAAACAATGAAGAAGTTAGGGATAATGGTTCCGGTCATAGCTCTGGTAATGATATTTGCGGGGCTTAATGCTTATGCTGCGGAGATAAAGGCTTCCAGCGAGACGGTCTCCTATATTGACGAAAACGGGAATGAAAAAACCGCGGAGGCGAAGATCTATTCCAGCTCCTATGTTGCGGAAAACATTTCAGGCTGGTATGCGGTGAGGGATACGGCGAGTTTTGTAACAAGGGCTTCAGTCAAAGAAGGAGAGACCCTGAATATCATTCTTACGGATAATTCGGTGTTAACGGCACAACGGGGAATAACCGTTCCGAAAAACAGTACCATTAATATATACTGTGCATCAACCGGAAGCGAAATGGGGAAGCTCGTGGTTCCCTATGCCGAAACCTATAATGCCGGTATAGGAGCATACGCCGTCAGATCATACGGAGGGGCTTCCCTGTATTCCGGCGGAAATATCCATATTTACGGAGGAGATATTGATGTTAAGGGAGGAAATTACAGCGCAGGTATCGGAGGAGAATATACCTGCGGTTTCCAGAGCATAGTAATAAAGGGAGGTGCCAGAGTTAAAGCCGAAGGAGGTACCAGGGCTTCGGGAATAGGCGTAGGGCTCGGTGGATACGGCGGTTCTGTAATGATCACCGGAGATGCCGAGGTAACCGTTCAGGGAAATGGCGGGGCAAAGGATATCAACGCCGGCGACAGAGGCAGTATGGATGTTACCTCCTGCAAGGTAAACGGTATAAGATACAGCAGCAGGGGCTTTAATGTTAATAAGCCCTGGTTTGGGGTTGTCTTCATGTCAAACGGCGGCTCAGAGGTTCCCGATCAGTATTTCGGGGAAAAATACGGCGAGACAGCACCGGAATACTATATGGTTACAAGACCGGCGGATCCTGTAAAGGAGTTATACAGGTTTAAGGGATGGTATGTATATGACAGAAGCACGGATAATAAGGGGGAACTCTATGATTTTGAAGGGAGGATCACGAACCGTACCGGGAATCTTTATCTCATCGCGGACTGGGAGCTTAAGGAATATAAGATAAGCTATGTCAATGCTGATCCAAAGGATAATATATATAATCCCAATCCTCTGTCCTATTCCGAGGCGGATGTAAAGGATGGGCCTATTACGCTGAAGGATCCTGAGAAAAAGGGTCTGCGTTTTGTCGGTTTCTATGACAATGAGGATCATACCGGCGGGAAGATCACGGAAATACCGAAGGGTTCCGATAAGGATGTGGTTCTCTATGCCTGGTGGCAGGAGATAGTGGATGCGCCGGATATAGTGATTGATGGTGGTGATACCCATACCTATACCGGAAGCGAGATCAAACCTTCCTTTACGGTAAAATCATCGGGAGGAATAGATATAGACAGTTCGGAATATACGGTTACATGGGCGAATAATAAAAATGCCGGTACCGCGACGCTGATCCTGTCTCCGAAGGAAGATGCCAAACAGTTTTATGTAAGGGGATCAAAGAATTTCACCATCAATCCAAAGACCATCTCTATCAGCAGTGTTTCAGCCGAAAACCGGTCTTATGAGCAGGGCAATAAAAAGGTTAAGGTTACGGGTGTGACTTTTAACGGGGTTGCTTCCGGAGATACGGTAGTTTACAGCGCGACCGGAGAGATGGAGGATGACAAGGCGGGAGAGAATAAGCTCTTCACGGCAACAGTCACTTTAGGCAGCAGGAACTATGTGCTGGGAAGCAATACCGGAAGCGGGACTGTCAACATAGCAAAGGCGGATTATCCATATGGCATACAGGGGATTACTAAAGAGGTTGTAACAAGTGATCATCAAGTTGATAGTGTTGAAGTAGAACTTGATGCAATATTAGACGGGATAGCATCTGCCGGCGGAACGGATGCGCATATAACATCAGCAAAGGAGCTTGATAATAATAATGAGGCGGTAGTTAGTAGTGTATCTTCTTCAGGTACAAAGGTTACATTTAGTTATAATCAATCAGAACCCGACAAAGAAAGTAATATCAAAGTGTTAATTGATTCCGATAATTATAAGCCAATTGAGATCAGGATATTTGTTATTACATATAC
>JAFVEU010000006.1 GCA_017475845.1 Lachnospiraceae bacterium
ACGAAAAAAGAGTCCATATGGACCATATTGATATCCTCTACGGCTATTCCGTAAACGGAGTGGCTGCCATACACACGGATATCCTTAAGAACACGGAACTGAACGTTTTCTATAAGCTCTATCCGGAGAAGTTCAACAATAAGACCAACGGCGTAACCTTCAGAAGATGGCTCTTAAAGTGTAACAGGCCTCTGGCCGCATTCCTGGATAAGACCATAGGCACCGGTTACAGGGAAGACGCGGATAAGCTTAAGGAGCTCCTTAGCCGTAAAGATGATGCAGCGGTATTAAGGGAACTCGAGGAGATAAAGAAGACCAATAAGGAAGAGCTTAAGCGCTATATAAAAGCCCATGAAGGCATAGATCTGGATACGGATTCCATATTTGACATACAGGTCAAGCGTCTCCACGAATACAAGAGGCAGCAGATGAATGCCCTCTATATCATCCACAAGTATCTGGAGATAAAGGGGGGAAAGATCCCGAAGCGCCCCATAAGCTGTATCTTCGGCGCAAAGGCAGCTCCGGCCTATGTCATCGCAAAGGATATAATCCACCTTATCCTTGTGCTGCAGGAGATCATCAATAACGATCCCGACGTGAATAAGTACCTGAAGGTGGTAATGGTCACCAACTACAACGTGACCTACGCGGAGAAGCTCATTCCTGCCTGCGACATATCCGAGCAGATCTCTCTCGCATCAAAGGAGGCTTCGGGAACTTCAAACATGAAATTCATGCTGAACGGCGCGGTGACCCTCGGTACGGATGACGGTGCCAACGTGGAGATCCATGATCTGGTAGGAGATGACAATATCTACATCTTCGGCGCCGATTCGGATACCGTCATAAAGCATTACGAAAAGGCGGATTACGTTTCAAAGGATATTTACGATAAGTCCGAGGTAGTGAAGGAAGCTGTGGATTTCATCATCTCTCCCCAGTGCTTAAAGGTTGGAAACAGGGAGAATCTGGAGAGGCTTTACAAGGAGCTCTTAAATAAGGACTGGTTCATGACCCTGTTGGACCTTGAGGATTATATAAAGACCAAGGACAGGATCTTCGCTGATTACGAGGACAGGGACAGGTGGCAGAGGATGATGCTTGTGAATATCGCAAATGCGGGCTTCTTCTCAAGCGACCGTACCATAGCGGAGTACAACAGGGATATCTGGAAGCTGTAACTGAAATGAGGATTTATGGAAAACAAGCGCGCGGTGGTTTCCCTTGGGCATAACGCCCTTGGATATACAACAGCAGAGCAGTGGGATGCGGTCAAGCATACGGCAAAGGCTCTGGCGGATCTGGCAGAGGAGGGCTATGCCCTGGCTATAACCCATTCAAACGGCCCCCAGGTCTCAATGATACATAAGGCCATGACGGAACTGAGGAGGATCTATCCCGATTATTCTCCGGCGGCCATGTGTGTCTGCTCGGCCATGAGTGAGGGATATGTGGGCTACGACATACAGAATTCCTTAAAGAGCGAGCTCCTTTCCCGGGGCATAAGCAGGAACGTGGCTACGGTGCTTACCCAGGTGACGGTGGATCCCTATGATGACGCTTTCTATCATCCCTCAAAGGTGATCGGGCGGCATATGACAGCTGAAGAAGCCGCCATGGAAGAGAGAAAGGGAAACTACACAAAGGAGGATCCGGGGAAGGGATACCTAAGGGTGGTGGCCACACCGGAGCCCCTTGAGATAGTGGAGATAGATGCCATAAGGCTTCTTTTTGACGCGGGGATGATAGTCATCGCGGCAGGAGGCGGCGGGATACCCGTTATTGAGCAGAACTGCGTACTTAAGGGTGCCAGCGCCGTCATTGAAAAGGACAGCATCGCCTCTCTCCTTGCAAAGAAGCTGGATGCAGACAGGCTCATCATCCTTACGGGAGTGGACTGCGTAAAGAAGAACTTCGGAAAAGAGGATGAGGAAGACATACACGATATGTCTGTTGCCGAGGCGGAAAAGCTCCTCTCCGAAGGGCAGTTCGGTGAAGGCACCATGAAACCAAAGATCGAAGCTGCCATAGATTTTCTCTCATCAAAGAAAGATGCGGAAGTACTTATAACCGGTATAGGCTCCATCGAAGATGCCATCGCCGGAAGGATCGGAACGAGGTTGAGGAATAATGCTGTTTAATTCTCTTGCCTTCCTTATATTTCTGCCGGTGGCTTTCATCCTTTACTGGGTAGCGCCGCAGAAGACAAGATGGATAGTGCTGCTCCTCATAAGCTACTATTTCTACATGGCCGCAAGCCCCAGATACGTATTACTGCTGCTTGCTACGAGCCTTGTGGTATGGGGAGCCTCCCTTATAATCGACAGGACAGACCCGGACCAGGGCGCCTTCAAAAAGGGCGTGCTGGTCATTACGCTTTTTATATGCTTTGGGCTCCTTATATTCTTCAAGTATTATAATTTCGCGGCAAACAGCATAGTGGGGCTCATGAACCTCTTCTCCTTCAACATAGAACCCCATCTCTTAAATCTCATGATGCCGGTGGGTATTTCGTTCTATACCTTCCAGTCCACCAGCTATCTCATCGATGTTTATAAGGGGAAGAGCAGGCCCCAGGAGAGCTTTGCCCGCTTCGCCCTTTATGTTTCGTTTTTCCCCCAGATAATAGCAGGTCCCATAGGCAGGACCGATGAGCTCATGTGGCAGCTGGACTGCGAAAAGAAATTCGATTACGACGTGGCCGTATCGGGCTTAAGGATGATGCTCTGGGGATACTTTAAGAAGCTGGTGATCTCCGATGCCCTGGCAAAATATGTGGATCTGATCTACGGAAACGTGCCCTACTATTTCGGCATGACCTTCATCATGGCCTCCGTCATGTACACCTTCCAGATCTACTGTGACTTTTCGGGCTATTCCGATATCGCCATAGGAACCGCAAGGCTCTTTAATATCGAGCTCATGCAGAATTTTAAGAGCCCTTATTTTTCTTCCTCCGTCCGGGAATTCTGGTCCAGATGGCATATATCCCTTTCCACCTGGTTCAGGGATTATGTGTATATCCCCCTTGGGGGAAGCAGAAAGGGGAAGCTTAAGAAACGCATAAACCTTATGCTCACCATGCTGGTATCCGGGCTCTGGCACGGCGCAAACTGGACCTTCGTTCTCTGGGGAGGGCTCCACGGCATCTATCAGGTCATAGAGGATGTGCTAAGGGATATCACGGGGAAAAAGGAAAAAAAGGCCCCGGGAAGGCTTTCCGTCATATTCCATACCCTCCTTACCTTTGCTCTGGTGGATATAGCCTGGATCTTTTTCCGGGCGGATTCCATATCGGATGCCTTCTTTATCGTGACCCATCTCCATAACGGAGTGATACTCCACTTTGCCAATGCATGGAAAAAGATGACGGTGGATATGCTGATCACCACCTTCGGCCTGTGGAAGCTGCTGGCGGCGATCCTTGCGCTCATGATATATGACTATTTCTCGCTGAAGCACGATATACCGAAGGAGATGTCCCGGTGGAAGCTGCCCCTGCGCTGGCTTATATACGTGGGGCTCACCACCCTTATAATAATAAACAAGCTCCACGGCGGCACCACCCAGCAGTTTATCTACTTTAATTTCTGACCTCCCGCCCGGCCCTGAAAAAGCATGAAGGTTGGGCTGCAGGTTTAAGGAAACGGTACCGGTAATGAAACGATTCATAACAAAATGTGCCATTTTCATATTGATACTATCCGTCCTCTTCCTCCCTCTGGGGGTAGGGCTTGATCCCTATAACATTTTTCACTGGAACCATATCAGGAATAACGGGGTGGAGCCCAACAAAAGCTATGTGAAGATGATGAACATCTTAAATAACAAGGATAAGTTCGATTCCTTCCTTTTCGGTTCCTCCAGGGCGGGATTTTTCGATGTATCCAAAATGAATGACGGCAGATATTACGATATGGCATACTCCGAAGGACTGCCGGGGGAGCACCTGCAGAACATCAAAGATATGCTTGACAGAGGGGTGAAGATAAAGAATATCACCATGGCAGTGGACGACATCTCCTATTTTGTGGATCCGGATTTCCACAGTGACCAGCTTTACAGAAAGGCCTTCCCCTGGGACGGGACCCTGTCGGATAAGGCGGGCTTCTACCTCTCTTATCTGGATCTCATCACCCTTTCCCAGTCCATTGAGGTCATCATGAAGCATAAGAACACGGATCCCGGATACGGTGCGAGGCTCCTTGCGACCGGCACGGAGAACTTAAGTATCGAACCGGATTTCCACTATGACAAGCTGGATCCCACCTGGTCCGACTACTATTATCCAAGGGAAGAGAGCCTTGATGAGATAGGGGAGGTAGTGGATATCTGCAGGGAAAACGGCATAAAACTCAGAATTTTCACTAATCCTGTAAACGGATATACGTATGAAAAGGACATTGCAAACGGCTATATCCCCTTCTTAAAAAAGCTTGCCAAAGTAACGCCCTACTGGAATTTCAGCGGCTTTAACAACGTGACTCTGGATATGTCCAATTATTATGAGACAAGTCATTTTTCGCCGGAGGTGGCGGATCAGATAATCGACAGGATCTACAACGACAAAGGGGATCCGGAGCTCTTAAAACAGGGCTACGGCATGTATGTGACAGAGGAAAATGTTGATGAACTCACGGATATCTTATACGGACAGGCAGTGAACTTTGACCTGCCGGTGGATACTTACCCGGATACCCTGAACAAAGAACCGGAACCGTAAAGTTTTCCATATAAACTTTACGGTACGCAGGCCACGGCTCCGCGAAGCGGATTCTCATGCCGCGGCTCTCAAAAACAAGGAGGAACAGCGCCATGGAAGGAAACGCATCCGTTACATTCAGTCTGTGCATGATCGTTAAAAACGAAGAGAAAATGCTGAGAAACTGTCTGGATCCCATAAAGGGACTGATGGACGAGATAATAATAGTGGATACCGGTTCCACGGACAGGACAAAGGAGATCGCCCGGGAATACACGGACATGGTGTATGACTACGAATGGGATGACGATTTCTCCGCAGCCAGAAATTTTGCCTTTTCCTTTGCAACCGGTGATTATATCTATTCCGCCGATGCCGATGAGGTGATGGATATGGAAAACGTGGCAAAATTCAGGATCCTTAAGGAAGCTATGCTGCCGGAGATAGATATCGTGCAGATGTACTATACTAACCAGCTTTCCGGGAACACCACCTACAATTTCGATAAGGAACTGCGGCCCAAGCTCTACAAGAGGATAAGGACCCTTCACTGGGAGGATCCCCTTCACGAGGCCGTGAGGCTGGAGCCTGTGGTTTATGACAGCGATATAGAGATAAAGCACTGCGCGGCTCCGGGCCACAGCAGCAGGGATTTTTCCATCTTCAAAAAGATCATAGAGAAGCAGGGAGATATGTCCGAGCGTCTGACTAAGATGTACGCCAGAGAGCTTTTTGTCTCCGGAACGGACGAGGATTTTCTGGAAGCCCTGGACTTCTTCAGG
>JAFVEU010000007.1 GCA_017475845.1 Lachnospiraceae bacterium
ATCGCCTTTTCTCCCCTTGTACCGGGAAACAGCTTTTCCACCAGCGCACGTACCAGGTCATTATGCCTCCGGAGCAGAACCTTTGTTTCCGGCGGATATTTTTTTATCGCTGCCTGTACTGTATATTTTATCAGCTCAACCAGATCCTTTGTGGCGTCAATGCTGAATGCAAATAATAACTCTACTGTAAGGATCCCGCTTTCCGTTTTATGTACCAGAAGAAAGCCCTTTGCCTTTTCATCCATAACAATGCATGATGAAATATCGGGCTCAAACCAGTCCATTGAGATCCACGCCAGATCTTCAAGGATCCCCCTTCTGTCCTGGAAAAGGCAGTCAACTATTCCGTTTCTGTACTGACGGGCACTCAGCTCACCCAGGGACTTGATATAAAAGGGCGGTTCCTTCTTTGAAAGCCTGATCCCGGTGAGATCCGAAACCGTCACGTATACGTCCCGGCTCTCTCCCTTAAGGGTCTTAAAGCCTTCCTCCGAAAGACAGGAACAGATATCCTCATGCTCCTCATCATCGGGAAATTCAAAAAAGGACCGGACAGCTTCCTGATCCGACATCTGCTCCTTATAGGCTTCAAGCAGCGGCTTATACACCTCTTCCCCGTCACCGTAAGCCCATACGATCTCCGCTTCCGTACCCTTATCATCCCGGTCTGCATTTTTGAATTCATAGACAAAGGCTGCCCGTATCCTTTCATCCCCGTCATCCTTAAGGACAAGCCCCCGATACCAGGTCCTGGACAGATTTTCCATTATATCCTCAGGCGCCAGACCCGAAAGGACATCCATATTTCCCTGATCTATTTCCACAATCTTCATGGAATTAGGATCACACCCCCTCAATGATTCCCATAAGCTCATCCAGCGAAGGATCAAGTATACTCAAAGCATTCCCCACGACGATATTCATCTCCTCATAGAGATCCTCTTCCTTTATTTCCGCAGGCAGCGGCACTCCCAGTTTGTAGAGCAGCCGTCCGCCGTCATAGTCCACATAGAAAACTCCTGCCGGTGATGTATGGTTCAGCCGGGAAACGGCTTTATTCAGCGTCTCCATATCCGCATTTTCCAGATCGTCGGAGATCAGCATGGCGCAGATGAAATAGGCGACCTCCGCATCTTCATCCGGATCCGGCATAAAAAACATCTCACCGAAGACACTGCCGGAACTCATTCCCAGAGAATCAAACATTGCCGAGACCAGTCCGCCGGTCAGACCGCTTTCCTCCTCGGAAGTATATTCAGCCGCTATGAGATCGCTTTTTAAGTCATCCGTCAGCCGCTCCAACAGCATACCCTTCATCTTTACTTCCATTCCTTAAAGCTCCTTTCGTTCTTATGACCGTATTAAGAGAATATTTACCAATTATCTTTCTCTTGCTCTTTTCCTTTGACGGTTTTCCTTCCTGTGTCCCCTTTGGTTCCTTATAGGAAAGTCCAAAGGCTTTCAGAAGTTCCTTATAATAATCCCCGTCCGCCCCCGGCTTCGGGAACAGCTTGTCATATATGAATTTCGCATATTTACCGGCAACCAATGCGGCGGCTCCCTGATATGAAGCGTGGTTATACCTTTTTGCTATCCTGTTCCTTACCAGATTTTTGATCTCATCAGCCTGCGGCGAATCCTTAAGCTCCCTTTCCTCATGAAAGCCTCCGTTCCGATCCCGGTAAAGAGCCTTTCCGGTAGCGGGATCCTCCACCTTTTTCCAGCCAAGATGCTTAGCCATTAAGGTCTCATTCAGCCTGTCTACTTCAAAATACTTATCGAACATGGATGCCATGGCAGTATCCCTTCCCGAATCATATATACTGCCGCCTCCCGTGGTAAGTCCCACAGCGCCAAGTGTAAGAATGATGCCTGCCGGAGGGACCAGAACCCCTGTCAGGCTCACCAGCGTTCCCGCAAATCCCACGACAGAGCCCTTCTTTTTTGCTTTATTAAGCATTTTACTCAGCTCCATCAAGTTTTCGTCATATTTCTTTTCCCTTTTATCCCTGTCTGCCGTACCGTTCTTATACTTTTCCTCCAGATGCTTCTTCGCATTTTTCGCATGGGAAGAACGTCTTATGTTCACTCCTGCATTAACTGCTCCCGCAACCACACCTATACCTGCGGAAACTATACCCACAGTCGAAGCCGCCGAGCCCGCAACATCAAATACTCCGTTTATTCCGGACATCACCCCTTCTGTCATGGTCCCCGCACTGTTTATGATATCGGCAGTCTTACCTGCTATCTGGGATCTGCTTAAATGAGGACTGTCCTTCCAGAGGCCTATGATCTGGCTAAACAGGGCAACTCCCGTGCTGGCACCCACCATGCCTATCCCGAAACCGGAAACTCCCTTTCCCAGGGCAGTGATACTGGTAAGCGCTTTTCCGGATTTCAGGGCAAGGGAAAGCTGCTCCATGCCTTCTTCGGAGCTTTCCCGGTTAAAGGAAGCTCCGCCGGTTTCCGGGGCCCCGCTGTTCTCCAGCA
>JAFVEU010000079.1 GCA_017475845.1 Lachnospiraceae bacterium
CGCACATTGTGTCTGGCGATCCTGTCGGAAAAAGCGTGCTTTGCGATGATAAGGCTGCCCTTTCCCCGGTCAAAGCCCAGAACATCTGCCAAATATTCCGCAGTCCTTCTCTGAATATCATCCGGAACCCTGCGGGACAGGAAGTCGGTCCTTATCTTCTTTCCGCTCTTAAGGATCCTGTCCTTTATGTCCTTTACACCCGTAAGACAGTCGCTGAAGATCTTATCCAGCTGCCTGACCCTGCATCCCCTTTCATTCTCGTCAAGGACCATGTCGTAAACACTGTCGAAAGTTCCTTCCTCCTCGGGAGACATAAGGCGCAGACTGCTTTTTTCCTTTGTATTATTGATGATATCGGACAGGGATTCCCTGAAAAGCCCGAAATCAGATTCATCATAGGCTTTGATCCAGTTCATATAGGCTCTTTTTTCCACCAGGGAAAACTCGTAAGCCTTTTCAGGTGAAATGTTCTTTTCCTTTAAGTATCTGTTGTAAACAGTATCGGAAAGGACTTTTTCCAGCCCCGTGAGCTCATCATATCTTTCACGGATAGAGAGTACATCCTTCTCATATCCCGCTTCCCTGCGGAGAAGATACGCCTTTTTTTCCAAAAATGCAGCGATCTCTCCCTCTTCCTCCATACCGTCGGAAGGGCAGACAGTCTCAATGTCCACCTGGACAAGCCGGGCAGCTTCCCTGTATCGTTCGATTTCCCGGAGTCTGTTTAATAAACTCTCCATTTCAACCATAATCTCTGAGCTCCAATGACCTGGTCATATATAATACTTAAGCCGGAGGCCCCGGTCATCCCGGGCCCCCGGCAATATTCAGTCTAAATTGCTGCCATCCGGCGTATCACTCTAATGAGCCGTACATGAAGTACCAGTATCCGTAAGGTGAATGCCATGTTCCCTTAAGGTTGCTCTTCTGCAGCCAGAAGTCATTGTAGTATGCTACAGGAGCCATTGCAGCATCATTCAGCATGATCTGCTCTGCTTCATGAAGCTTGGTGTAATGCTCCTTCAGGTCGGTAGTCTTTCTGGCATCGTCAACTGCCTTGTCAAATTCAGCACTTGAGTATTTTCCATCGTTGTTACCGTTGTCGGTTTCCATCAGGTTGATCATGTTTGAAGGATCATCCCAGTCAAATACCCATCCGTTACGGGCTACGTCAAAGTTTCCGTTTCTCCTGTCGGCGGTAACTGTCTTCCACTCCTGGATATTAACGGTCATGGTGAGGCCCAGCTCGCCCCATGCGCTCTGGAGATACTCGGCAACTGCTTTGTGATAGCCGGAATCATTTGTAAGATATGCAAACTCGGGGAAACCTTCTCCGTTGGGATAGCCTGCATCTGCAAGCAGCTGCTTAGCCTTCTCAAGGTCTGCATCATAATTGCCGATGTTGAAGTGATCGCCGTACTTCTTGGTGGTCTCTTCTTCGAAGGAAGATCCGGGAGCCTCATCTGAAACGCCGGGGCCTACAAAGTTCTTAGCTGCTGTGTAAGTGCCCTGCATGATGGTTCCGGCAACATATTCCCTGTCGATGGCAAGTGAAAGAGCTTCCCTTACCTTCTGATTGTCAAAAGGAGCCTTCTGTGTATTGAAGGTTACATAGTAGGTACCCATGATAGGAGCTACGTTGAACTCGCTGTTTCCTTCAAGAGAAGGTATCTCTTCTGTGGGAACATCCTTTATCATGGAGATATCGCCGTTCTGATATGCAGCATAAGCAGCATTTGCATCCTCGATAAGATGCCATACGATGGTATCAAAGGTGATGCTTCCGGCATCCCAGTAATTGGGGTTCTTCTGGAACACGATCTGTGCGCCGTCTGTATATTCGGTCATATAGTAAGGACCGTCGGTGATGTAGGTGGCGGGATCGGTTGTCCATGCCTCGCCGTTAGCTTCGATGGTAGCCTTCTGAACAGGAACCAGAACTGCGAAAGCACAGATCTTATCGAAGTATACGCAGGGGTTATTCAGCTCTACCACAAAGGTCTTGGCATCGGGAGCGGAAACCGCAAGAGCGTCTACGTTTCCTGCTTCTGCTTCC
>JAFVEU010000080.1 GCA_017475845.1 Lachnospiraceae bacterium
CTCTGCAACAGGGCTTACCGCACTTCCCTCCTGTCCTTTCAAGATACTGGGGACACCGATACCTGAGCTGGGGACCTGCCCCCATACGCCTGAGATCACGGCGGCTCTGGGACTTACACCTACCCCTACCGTAGATCTGTCCATCTTAAATGCCCAGGCCACGGACACCCAGGGAATGGGTGAAGAGGGTGCGGATACAGAGCCTGCGGCCGTTCCATAAAAAAACAACGGCGGGGCTTTGTCAGATACACAGAAAAGGAGAGTATAGCCTTGAAGATCATAATAGCAGGTTACGGAAAGCTGGGCTCCACCCTGGTCCGGCAGCTGTCGGGAGAGGGGTATGACCTGACTGTCATTGAAAGCGATCCGGACAAGCTTGAAGAGAGCATTGAAGTTTATGATGTAATGGGTATAGAGGGGAACTGTGCATCCATGACGGCCTTAAGGGAAGCCAAGGTTGAGGAGGCTGACCTGCTTATCGCCATGACGGGACAGGACGAGATAAACCTTCTTTCCTGTATGACGGCACATCATATGAATCCGAAGATCAGTACAGTTACCAGGATAAAGAATCCCGAGTATTCCGGACAGATAACCTCCATGCAGGGGGCCTTCGCCCTTTCCATGGCTGTGAATCCGGATTTCCAGGCGGCAAAGGAGATATCGAGGCTCATTCGCTATCCCGGGTTCTTAAAGAGGGATACCTTTGCCAAGAGCAATGCCGAGATAGTGGAATTGAAGGTTAAAAGAGAAAGTGTCTTAAACGGCCTTTCACTTTTCAAGATAAACCAGACCTTAAAGTGCCAGGTGCTGGTATGTGCGGTTTTAAGGGGAGGGAAGGCCATGATCCCCTCCGGAGATTTTGTCCTAAATGAAAATGACCGTATATTTGTTACGGGATCAAATGATAATCTGAATATTCTCCTTAAGAACTTGAACATCATAACCCATAGGGCCGCTACCGTTCTCATAGCCGGGGGCAGCCGGATAGGCTATTATCTGGCACAGATCCTTTTGAAGCACGGTATCGCTGTTCAGATAGTAGAGAGCAAACCTAAACGCTGTAAGGAGCTGGCAGCACTGCTTCCGGATGCTGTTATCGTTGAGGGAGATGCCAGTGACCAGAAGGTGCTGGACAGGGAAGGCATAGGAAACTGCGATGCCTTTGTGGCCCTCACGGGAATTGACGAGACCAATGTGCTGATGTCCATCTATGCGGATCATATGCATGTGCCGCAGACCATAACCAAGCTTGGGAGAGCTGAAAACCTGCGTATCCTTGAAGACCTGCCTGTGGGGAGTACCATTTCCCCAAAGGATCTGGTTACAAATATCATCGTCAGATACATAAGAGCAAAAAAGAGCAAGGTGGGTGCCGCACTTACCATGCATCTCATTGCGGACGGTATGGTAGAAGCAGAGGAATTCAGGGTGACACAGGAAACAAGGCACTGCGGAGAGAAGCTTAAGGATATCCGCTTAAAGAAGAATGTGCTTCTGGCAGGCATCACCCGCAGGGGTAATAATGAGATACCTTCCGGAGAATCCGTTTTTCTGGAGGGTGACACACTTATAATCATTTCCGGTGAAGATCATGTCATCGAGCAGATAAATGATATTTTTGCCGATTAGGAATAGGGGAGGGGTCTTTAACCGTCATGAATTATAAAATGCTTTTTCGGCTCAGCGGAAGGGTGCTTCTTCTGGAGGCAGCATTCATGCTGCTGCCGCTTATAATGTCAGTCATCTATCATGAGCCGCATTCGGCTGTGGCTTTTGCCCAGTCCATACTAATAACACTGGCTGTGGGCTTTCTTTTTTCATCTCTTCTGTCAAAGGGGGCAAAGCCCGGTTTTTATGCCAGGGAGGGTCTGGTGGTTACCGGTATCTGCTGGATCGTAATGAGTGCCTTCGGTGCCATACCCTTTGTCTTAAACGGAGATATCCCTTCATACATCGATGCATATTTTGAAATGTCCTCGGGCTTTACCACCACCGGGGCTTCCATCATTCCCAATGTGGAGACCATGACCCACGGAACCCTGTTCTGGAGAAGCTTCAGTAACTGGATAGGGGGAATGGGAGTTCTGGTATTCCTGCTTGCCATCACCAAGGGGGCAGGGAAGGAAAACGGTTTCACACTTCATATACTCAGGGCCGAGAGCCCGGGACCCAGCGTTGGAAAGATCGTCCCGAAGATGAAGCAGACAGCCACGATCCTTTACTTAATGTATATCGTTATCACAGTGCTGAACATCTTCTTCCTTTTCATCGGAGGCATGCCTCTTTTCGACTCCGTGTGCCATGCCTTTAGTACCGCAGGCACGGGAGGCTTCGGAGTAAAGGCGGACAGCTTTGCGAGCTACAGTCCCTATATACAGGTGGTGACCACCATCTTCATGCTGCTCTTCGGAGTGAATTTCAGTATCTATTACATAATAATACTTAAGAAGATAAAGGACGTGTTCCATGATGAGGAGATAAGGCTTTATTTCTTTGTGGTGCTGGCTTCGGGCCTGCTCATCGGCTATAATATCCGGCCCATGTTCTCCACCGTATCGGAGACCTTAAGGGCTTCATTCTTCCAGGTGGCCAGTATGATAACCACCACGGGCTTTGCTACGGCTGATTACGATGCCTGGCCGGTCTTCTCAAAGACTCTTATCCTTCTTCTCATGATGATAGGAGCCTGCGCGGGAAGCACCGGAGGAGGCATGAAGTGCGCCAGAGTCCTGATACTGGTGAAGAGCCTTGTTATCAATATCAGGAAAAACCTGCATCCCCGGACGGTACAGGTCTTAAAGATCAACGACAGGGTGGTGAGCGATGACGTTATAACCAACACGCACGCTTATTTTGCGGCCTATGTGATAATAGTCGCTGCCCTTACCCTTCTGCTTTCCCTGGACGGTTTTTCCATAGAGACAAACCTTTCATCGGCCCTCTGTACCTTCAATAATATAGGCCCCGGGCTGGGAAGCGTGGGACCTACATGTAATTTCGCAGAATACAGCGATCTGTCGAAGATCTTATTGAGTTTTGCAATGATCACGGGAAGGCTGGAGATCTTCCCCATCCTTTCCCTCTTAAGCCGCAGGACCTGGAAGAAGACCTGATCTCCGGTCCGGTTGTCTGGTTAAGGGGATCTTCAGAAGAACCGGGAGAAGACTCAATTTCCGGCCTGGTTATTCATCTGTGCGGTCCTGAAAGCAGCTCTCTTACGGAGGATGGGATCAAGTATCCTTTTCCTTATCCTTAAGGATTCCGGTGTAACTTCAAGGAGCTCATCCGTGTCAATGAAATCCAGCGCCTGTTCCAGCGACAGGATAAGGGGCGGTACAAGCCTTAAGGCCTCGTCGGAGGAGGAGGTCCTGGTGTTGGTAAGGTGCTTTGTCTTGCACACATTCACTTCTATATCGTCACTTCTCGGATTGGACCCTATGACCATTCCGGAATATACCTTCGTGCCGGGATTTATAAAGAGGGTTCCTCTTTCCTGGGCGTTAAACAGTCCGTATGTCACGGCTTCCCCTGCTTCAAAGGCGATGAGGGAACCGCTCTTTCTGTAGGAGATGTCTCCTTTATAGG
Source organism: Lachnospiraceae bacterium (assembly GCA_017475845.1). GTDB lineage: Bacteria > Bacillota > Clostridia > Lachnospirales > Lachnospiraceae > NK4A144. The sequence goes on from JAFVEU010000080.1 coordinate 3,589, forward strand.
GCTCATACCCTGAAAAGACCGTGTTGATTATGCCGTTTCCCTTTGTATCAGTAAGGAAGGGGCCTCTGAAGCCTATGAGTCCTCTGGAGGGAATGTTGAATTCAAGTCTGGTATAGCCTCCCGCTATGGAGCCCATGCTAAGGAGCTCTCCCTTTCTTTCGGAAAGAGAGGAGATCACCGTACCGCTGTATTCGTCCGGCACATCCACGGTGGCGGTCTCCATGGGTTCAAGGAGCTTCCCGTTTTCATCCTTTTTATATATGACCTCCGCCTTGCTCACGGCGAATTCGTAGCCTTCCCGTCTCATTTCCTCTATAAGGACCGAAAGGTGGAGTTCACCCCTTCCGGAGACCTTGAAGGTATCCGTGGAGTCTGTCTCCTCAACCCTTAAGGATACGTCCGTGTTAAGCTCCCTGAAGAGCCTGTCCTTTATATGACGGCTGGTGACGTATTTTCCTTCCTGCCCTGCCAGGGGAGAGTCGTTTACCATGAAGTTCATGGCAATGGTGGGCTCCGATATCTTCTGGAAGGGAATGGCTACCGGATCGCTTTGCGTGCCGCAGAGAGTGTCACCGATCTTTAAGTCGGAGATTCCCGAGATCGCCACGATCTCTCCGGTTCCTGCCTCATCCACATCGGCCTTTTCAAGCCCGTTAAATATGTAGAGCTTGCTGATCTTAACTTTTTCCGACCTTTCCGGATCATGGTGGTTTACGATGACGGCTTCCTGATTTACCTTTATTGTGCCGTTATCCACCTTTCCTATACCTATCCGTCCCACATACTCGTTGTAATCGATGGTGGAGATAAGGATCTGGGTGTTTTCCTCCGGATCTCCCTTGGGGCTTGGGATGTAGTCCACTATGGTGTCAAAGAGGGGCTTCATGTCGCTGCCCGTACTGTCGGGATCCAGTACCGCGTAGCCTTCCTTGGCGGAGGCATAGACAAAGGGACAGTCCAGCTGCTCCTCCGTTGCATCCAGATCCATAAAGAGCTCCAGTACCTCATCCACCACTTCCTTCGGCCTGGCTCCGGGACGGTCAGTCTTATTTATGCAGGAGATCACGGGAAGCTTAAGGGCGAGAGCCTTTTTCAGGACGAACTTGGTCTGGGGCATTACACCTTCAAAGGCGTCCACCAACAGCACCACGCCGTCCACCATTTTAAGTATACGCTCCACCTCTCCGCCGAAATCCGCGTGTCCCGGTGTGTCAACGATGTTTATCTTTATGTCTCCGTAATTTACCGCGGTATTCTTCGAAAGAATGGTTATCCCGCGCTCTCTTTCTATATCATTGCTGTCCATGACCCTTTCGCGGACTTCCTGGTTTTCCCTGAAGATGCCGCTCTGCTTTAACAGCGCATCCACAAGGGTGGTCTTTCCGTGATCCACGTGGGCTATGATGGCTATATTCCGGATGTTTTCCTGTGCTGTTTTTTCCATTGGATGTATCCTTTTTCCTTTCTTTTTTAACGCAACTTTGATATTATAAGCAGTTAAGGACATCTTGTAAACAGTGATTTTATGGGAGGTGCAAATGAAAAGAATACTGCAGCTTGTAAGTGATGATTTTGAGGATCTGGAGTTATGGTGTCCGGTGATGAGGTTAAGGGAAGAAGGGCATACCGTGGATCTGGCGGCGGAAAAGCCGGGGAAATACCATGGTAAATACGGAGTTCCCTGCGAAGTTGAAATGTCATTTAAGGATGCGGATCCGGCTCTGTATGACGGGCTCCTGGTCCCCGGGGGCTGGGCTCCGGATAAGCTCCGCCGTTTCCCGGAGGTGCTGTCCTTCGTTAGGAAGATGGATGAGGAGAAGAAGCTTATCGGAGAGATCTGCCACGCGGGCTGGGTGCTGATCTCTGCAGGCATCTTAAAGGGCAGGAGAGTTACCAGTACCCCCGGCATAAAGGATGACATGGAGAATGCAGGGGCTGTCTGGGTTGATACGCCTCTGGTCATAGACGGAAATATCATATCGGCAAGAAGACCTCCGGATATACCGGAATATTCAAAAGCACTGGCGGATTTTTTGAGAGATAAGGGTTAATATCAATGATCAGGGAATTTAAGGATGACATGGATCCTCTTCTCATCACGGAGAGCGGTCAGTGCTTCAGATGGTGCGAAGTGCCGTCAAATGGAAAAGAAAAGGTTTTCCGGATCCTGGCGGGAGGAAGGGTGCTCTTCCTTATAAGACGGGGTTCTGAACTGGATCTTTCCTGTTCCGAAAAGGAGTATGATTCCTTCTGGAGTGACTATCTGGATTCGGAAAATGATTACCGGGCCATAAGAGGATCCGCAGATAAAGAGGATGATTTTTTAAGAAAAGCTGCGGAAGCCGGCAAAGGCATAAGGATACTGAAACAGGATCCCTTTGAAACATTGATAAGCTTTATCATCTCCCAGAGAAAGAATATCCCGGCCATCCGTTCTTCAGTGGAGAAGATATGCGCCCTTGCGGGAAAAAGGATAGAACTCGGGGCTGAGGAGATCCGGTGGCTTAAGGAGCATTCCGTTGCTGAGGAGGCGGGAGCTTCCCTCTTTTCCTTTCCGGACCCGGAGGAGCTTTTCAATATGCCGGAGAAGGATCTGGATTCCTGCAGCCTGGGTTACAGGAAGGATTATGTGAAAAGGGCGGCGGAAGACGTCTTTTCCGGAAAGACGGATCTTAACAGGCTTATGGGCCTCGATGATGAGGAGCTTTTTTCGGAGCTCCTTGAGATACGCGGTGTGGGGAAAAAGGTAGCCAGCTGCACGGCTCTCTTCGGTTTTCACAGGCTGGATTTCTTCCCTGTGGATGTCTGGATAGACAGGGTGCTGAAGAACTGTTACCCGGCAGGCTTTCCTTTTGAGAGATACAGGCCGTTTAATGGGGTCATGCAGCAGTATATGTTTTTTTACGGCCGCAGCACAACAGCGGTTTGACGTGGAGCTTTTCATTGTGTTAAAATTACCGAATGCGTGAGGCTATGCAAAGGTCACAATGTCACTTCGCGACATGTGACTCTTGACCTTTACATCATGAGATTTCTTATGTAAGGAAAGGGAGATAATAATGTCAATCTTCAAGGGAGCCGGTGTGGCTATCGTCACGCCTTTCAAGGAAAACGGAGACATCAATTACGAGAAATTTGCCGAGATCATAGAGCAGCAGGTACAGAACGGAACGGACTGTATCGTTGTCTGCGGTACCACCGGTGAGGCGGCCTGTCTTACCGAAGAAGAGCATCTGGCAGCCATTAAGTTCTGCGTGGAACAGGTGAATCACAGGATACCGGTCATGGCCGGTGCCGGGAGCAATTCCACAAAGACTGCCATTTATCTCTCCGAAGAGGCTGAAAAGGTGGGAGCAGATGCACTGCTTTCCGTCACACCCTACTATAATAAGACTACCCAGCAGGGCCTTATCGAGCATTTCACCGATATCGCCGGGGCGGTGGATATACCCATAGTTCTCTATTCCGTAAAGAGCAGGACGGGAGTGAATATCGAGCCCGAGACGGTGAAGGCTCTGGTGGACAACGTACCGAACATAGTAGGCATCAAGGAGGCAAGCGGCAGCATGCCCCAGGCCGAGAAGATAAAGGCCATCTGTCCCGATGTTGAACTGTATTCCGGAGATGATGAGATGACCGTGCCCATGATGTCAGTGGGAGGTATAGGTGTCATTTCCGTGGTTTCAAACATCGCACCCAGATTTGTTCATGACATGTGTATGAAGGCTCTTAACGGAGATTTCGCCGGTGCGGCTGCAATGCAGCTCTCCGAGCTTGATCTGGTGGATGCGCTTTTCTGCGAGACCAATCCCATTCCCGTGAAAGAGGCTATGAACATGATGGGAATGGAGGTGGGACCCTTAAGGAAGCCTCTGGTACCTATGGCGGAAAAGAACCGTGAGAAGCTTAGAAAGGCCATGACAGAGTTCGGGCTCTTAAAGTGAGGTAGGGATGTCTGTAAAAGTGATTTTGAACGGCTGCAACGGCCGTATGGGAAAAATGATAACGGAGATCGTATCTGCGGACAATGATGCGGAGATCGTTGCCGGGGTGGACATTTTTGACGAGGGAAAGAATGAGTATCCCGTGTTTGACAGCATCTCTTCCCTTGATGTTCCCGGGGATGTGGTGATCGATTTTTCCCTTCCCTCCGGTACGGACGCTCTTCTTGAGTATGCGGTATCAAAGTCCCTGCCTGTAGTGCTCTGCACCACAGGGCTTTCGGATGAACAGCTCATAAGGGTGAAGGAAGCCTCCGGAAAGATCCCGGTCTTAAGGAGTGCCAATATGTCCTTCGGAGTCAATCTCCTTATGAAGGTGCTGAAGGAAGTGTCTCCTTTGTTTGCCGAAGCGGGCTTTGATATAGAGATAGTTGAAAAGCACCACAGGGATAAGAAGGATGCTCCCAGCGGCACGGCTCTGGCACTGGCGGATTCCGTCAATTCATCCCTTGGGAATGAGTATGAATACGTTTATGACAGAAGCCCGAGGTCGGAAAAACGTCCTGATAAGGAGATAGGTATTTCCGCGGTAAGGGGCGGTTCCATCCCGGGGGATCATGATATTATCTTTGCGGGAAAGGATGAGGTTGTGACATTTTCACACAGAGCCTATTCCAGAGCCGTTTTTGCAAAAGGAGCGGTGCTTGCCGCTAAATTCCTGAAGGGAAAGCCTGCGGGAATGTATGATATGTCAGAAGTGTTGGAATGAGATTCAGACCCTGTATCGATATACATAACGGAAAAGTTAAGCAGGTGAGGGGGGCTTCCCTGTCTGACAGCGCCGGTACGGCAGATGAGAATTTTGTGTCAGACAGAGAGGCTTTTGTTTATGCGGATATCTATAAGGAAAAAGGTCTTCCCGGAGGCCATGTGATAGTCTTAAACAGTCCCTTTTCGGAATTCTACGGTCCTTCGGTCTATGCTGCCCGGGGGGCTCTTTCCGCCTACCCGGGAGGAATGCAGTACGGCGGCGGGGTAAATGATGAAAATGCAGTGTCTTTCCTGGATGCGGGGGCAAGCCATGTGATAGTCACAAGCTTTGTTTTCAGGGACGGAAAGCTTGACCATGATAATCTTAAAAAGCTGCAGAAAGCCGTAGGAAAGGAAAAGATAGTACTGGATCTTTCCTGCAGGAAAAAGGAAGACGGGAAGTATTACGTGGTGACAGACAGATGGCAGATGTTTACCGATCTGGAGGTGACGGCCGAAAGCCTTGGGAGCCTTGCTGATGAATGCAGTGAATTTCTTGTTCATGCCGTGGATGTGGAGGGAAAGGCTGCGGGGATAGACATAGACCTTATGAAGATCTTATCCGGGGTAAGGGAGATCCCGGTGACCTATGCCGGCGGAGTGAAGGATCTTAAGGATATTGACAGTATTTACAGGGAAGGTAAGGGAAGGGTCGATTTCACCGTGGGCAGTGCCTTAAGTCTTTTCGGGGGAAACCTGGCTTTGGATGCCATAACGGACCGCACGGAACTGCTTTCCCGGGGACGGATCCGCTTCTTTTTCTCACGGATACTGCAATACTTTACTTCGCCTTCTGAAAAAAATCATTGAAAGTAAAAGATGCTTATGATAGAATAATGCCGTTGCAGTGAAAACTGTAACGGTACGCAAACAGGACAGCTATTGTCCAGCAAGTTTTTTTGGAGGTAATTAGAAATGAAAGGAACAGTTAAGTGGTTCAACAATCAGAAGGGATATGGCTTTATC
>JAFVEU010000081.1 GCA_017475845.1 Lachnospiraceae bacterium
CGTTCAGCAATGAATCGGGATCGGAATCCGGTCTCACCACCCCCGCTCCCTGCTTAAGTCTTCTGTGGGATGCGGTATTTTCAAGCTGTAAGCGCTTATCGGATACGACCACTCCATCGGAAACAAGCCTCTCTATTATCCCGGGCCTTTCGTCATAGACCTCCTCCACCGGACATCCTTCCACTTGAAGGTCCGTTCCCTTAAGCTTCTTTTCCACTGCGGCCCTCTTTTTATCCACATCATAGGAATCAATGCCGCTGCTTTTATAGTCCTTTACACTGTCCCCGATCTTTTTGGCTATGCCGGCCCCGAAGTGATCCTTTACCGCATGTATGGCCTGCCGCTTGAATTCCCTTCCTTTCTGGTCGGAAGCATAGGAATAGAGGGTTAGCTTTGCATCCTTCACATCCATTGCCATCATCTCATCCAGACCGAAGGAGAGAAGGCCCTTCCCCGGACGGGAGTTATACTGTATATACTGCTTCAGATGATCTTCCGTAGCAGCGATATCCGCCCTCCCGGATCCGTAAGTGGTGTCTATGAGGAGGAGATCGTAATCTTTCAGTAATTCCCTGTTGTATTCCGCAAATATCGACATAAGTCCCATCTGCATCACCATTTCGGAACGCATTCTTAATGCAGAGTATCTTGCGCTCTCAACCACGGCCATAATAAGTGACAGAACTATTGTCAATGTAAGACTTAAAAATACAGTTATGGTTCCCCGCCTCATAGAATTCACCTCTTTTACGGTACTGCTGCCGGAGAAAATCCCGGCTCAGACTGAAGTTGCCTTGTCGTTGATAGTCTTAAAGATCTTGTTCACGAGATTTGTAAGCTGACTTTTGAAAATGATAACGAGAGAGATAAGAACTACCAGAATGAGTATCATTTCCACAGTGCCTATGGCATCTTCTTCCGCAAGAAAACTCTTAAACATATATCCGCCTCCTTTCTTTATTCTTTCTGCGGCAGACAGGGTCTGCCTGACCTGGCAGGGAAGATGGGACTTTTCCCTGTCCGTCCCAGGGGATTACGACCGGCAAAGCCGGAGTGTTTCCTTTCGCTTCCCCTGCTGTATATAAAAGCCGGAATGCCGGCCCTTATACCGAAATCAAGCAAATGTATTTAAGCTCAGAGCGAGAAGGACAGAAATGCCGGAAGGGTGACCATTATCATCGCCACCAGGAGCATTATCCCCATTGGCAGCAGAAGCTTTGTACCGGCTTCCTCCCCCGCCTTTTTCGCATTGGCCTTCCTTTCTTCAAAGGCGTCTTTTGCCTCTGCTTCCAGGGCCTCCATAAGCCCTGCGTTGCCCTTCATAAGGTTCTGTGACAGAAGGGTTCCAAGCTTACCGTATCTCCGGATACCCGATCTGGCCCCGAAATTCTGATAGGCCTGGGCTTCAGTGACCCCGCCCTTCATTTCCCTTAAGGTCACGAGCATCTCCTCAAAGGCAAACCGTTTGCCGCATTTCCCCGCTGCCAGACGCTCTTCATAATCCCCCGCGATCTTTTCAAAGGCTCCTTTTATCGTCATTCCGGAGAAAAAGAATAGGTTAAGCCTGCTGACTATATCCGGGTAATCCATGAGCATCTCCTTTTCCCTTATGTTTATAAGCCTGTCCAGATCCCTGTCCCTGCCATACCAGATCACAAAAGCGGTCACCAGGGTAACAGCCAGGATAAATACCCAGGCAGGGCTTTCAGCCCTCTTATAGCTGAGATGATTGTCCCCTATCTTTTCCGGAAGGATCAGAGTGTCCGCGGACAGGGTAAGGCTGTCGTATCTCAGTATCTTTTTTAACACTATGTCCCTTATCTTTCCCGGTATCTCCCTGTGTCTCGGAAAGACCACCACAGGAAATTCATAGTCCGCGCACTTCCCCATGTAATTAAGAGTCGCCGTAAGTACCACAGGGGTTCCCCTGCTGTCGCTCACTTCCTCCTGGATAAAGCCGCTGCTGTCCAGCACGTCATAGTTATCCGTAGCCCATTCAATGGTCACGGGATAGTTTTCCGCTCTTTCCATGAGGTCCAGATCGTATTCAACGTGATCCAGGGATCCGTTTTCCCCGAGGATCCTGTCAGGAAGACTGTTTCCGATCTCATCAAAGATCTTTTCCCTTTCCTCTTCGGTGTATCGTTTCTCCCTCACGGTGACCTCTATGGGTTCATCTATTTCCCGTCCGTCTATATTTGCAATGATGCCAACGGTCTTGTCGCCTTCCCCGTATCCGTTCCGCTCGATATAGCGGTTTTCCACATCGCTTTCTTCAAGCCCGGAGGAAAACGCTGCAAGAAATGTCACTATCACTCCGAGAAACAGCACCATCAGCACCTGGGACAGCTTATCCACCCTGTATCTTTCAGCCTTCCTGTAGCCTCTGTCCGCAGGGTTAAGGAGCGCCTGCTTCTTTATGATCTCCGCATTTCCGGAGAGATTCAGCCCTTTTATTATGAAAAGGGCAAGTCTTCTGAATAAACTTTTCAAACCTTTTCCGCCTCTTTCGTGATCTTTTCAGCCATCAGGAATCCTGTGGCATAGAGCGCAAGACAAACCGTCATAACTACTGTTCCCGTGACACCGTGGTACAGGGAAGATAAGAAGCCGGAGGATGAAAGGCTTAAATATACGATGATCACAAAGGGGACCAGCTCCATGATCTTCGTCTCATACTTCCTTGCGCTTATGGATGTCCTGATCTCCCGCATGATATCCATCTTGTCTCCTATGGAATCCGCAGCCTTTCTGATTATCCTGGTGAAATCCCCGCCGCTTCTCTTTGCCGCGGAAAAGACTCCGGCAAAATCCGCAATATCCTCTATGCCGCTCCGCCATGCAAGATCCAGAAGTATTTTTTCCAGAGCCTCATTGGATCTGAGTCTTCTGGTCAGTATCCTGAATTCCTCCGTGATAAGGCTCTCTCCATACAGTCCCTCCATTACCCTTCCCGCCTCTATGAAGGCATTTTCCACCGAATAACCGGCGTTCAGAGAGGACAGTACTGCCATTATCGCCTCCCGGAATTCAAGGGAGAGTTCATATTTCCTTTTTTCTATGAGGTTCTGCCTGATATGGCGGAGAAATATTATTTCGGAAGGGATAAGGAGGATGAAGAAGACGGGTAAGCTCCTGTAAAATGTCCAGGCTATCGCGGCGTCCAGCACCGCACCGAAGCCCAGGTACAATATCCTTTCCCCCGGGGAAAAATTATATCTGTCATAATTCAATCGAGTCCGCTCCTTTCCAGTTTGTCTGTATATTTAAGGTTCCCGGTCCTTTTTAGGGAATTCCCGTCAAAGGAATACAGGGGAGAGCTTATGATCTCACCGTTCTCATAGCCTGTTATCTCCGTGATCTCCAACACCTTCCTGCTCTTATCCTTAAGCCTCCCCAGATGCACTATGATATCCACCGCCGAAGCTATCTGCCGCCTTATGGCCGCAAGAGGCAGCTCCATTCCCGCCATCAGCACCATGGTCTCAAGCCTTGAGAGCATATCCCTGGCGGAATTGGCGTGTCCCGTGGACAGGCTGCCGTCATGTCCTGTATTGGCAGCCTGCAGAAAGTCAAAGGCCGCCCCGTCCCTGACCTCTCCCACGATTATCCTATCCGGACGCATACGCAGTGAGGATTTTATGAGATCCCTCATGGTGATGGGGATACAGCCCTCCACATTGGCGTTTCTGGTTTCAAGGCTCACCAGGTTGGGAATGCCCTGGATCTGCAGCTCCGCCGAGTCCTCTATGGTTATGACTCTGGTATCCTCCGGGATAAAGGCGGAAAGAGCATTTAAGAAGGTGGTCTTCCCGCTGCCGGTGCCTCCGGAGATAAAGATGTTGTAGCCGCTTACCACCAGTTTTTTAAGGAAATCAACGGCTTCCGTATTTATGGAACCGAAGCGTATGAGGTCGTCCATCCTTACGGGTTTTTCCGGAAACCGGCGGATGGTTATCACCGGCCCGTTCAATGCCACCGGGTTCATGACTATGTTTACCCTGCAGCCGTTCAGCCTCGCATCCACTATGGGAGAGGCTTCATTCACCACCCGGTTTGAGGATGCGGCGATCTGCTGTATCACATCCCCCAGAGTCTCCTTTGACTCAAAGCTCTTATCCCAGCGGAAGAGCCGGCCCGCCTTCTCCACAAAGATGCTGTCTGTCCCGTTCACCATTATCTCCGTAACCGACGGGTCATCGAGAAGTGCCTGTATGACTCCCTTTTTCCTTATGGAATCAAAGAGATCCTCCATAAGGCTTTTCTTTTCCTCAAGGCTTAAATAGCTCCTTTTTCCCGCAGCAAGGATGGCGCTGCTTATAAGCTCCTCCACTTCCTCATCGGACACCTCCCTGGACAGGTCTATTTCCTTAAGGATCAGATCGTGGAGCTCCTGCCTCAGGGCTCTTAAGTCCTTCAAAGCACTGTCCTCACGAAATCCCCTAAGGGAGAGGATGCCAGGGAATAGAGATCCGGGTTAAACCCCTTTATAAAGGGGATGGTCAGGGTCTCCGTCTTTTCCATGATGTCCCCGTATTCCATGATCCTAAGCATGGCTTCATACTGTTCCAGCTTTGCCCTGGATACCGGATCATCCCTTACCGGCATATAGATCTTTTTGCAGGAAGAGAGTATATCCGGAAAAGCACTGATGGAATCCCCAAGATCCACCACTATCTTTGAATAATCGCAGTTTTGGAGCTCATTGAAAAAGGTGATCCAGGTGCTCCTCTCCACAGTGTTTATATCCAGGGGAGAGATCACCGGAGGGATGTAATCAAGGATCCCCGCCTTCTCCACTATGCTTGCAAGCTTGCAGGGGAAATTCCTTTTTTTCTGGCCGATATAGAAGAGCAGATCCGAAAGGTCAGACATGTAATTCTTCCGTAAAAGCTGGTTAAAACCCGAATATTCCTCCAGATTCAGGTACAGCACCTTTTCCCTTTCGGAAAGTATCTCCCCAAGGGCAAAGGCAAAGGATGTTCTGAAGCAGCGCCTTACGGGAGAGTAGATCCCTATGATCTCCGTGCTGATATGGCTCAATATGCACTCCTCCGTAAGGGGGCTCTCCGCGTAATAGCACATCACCTCCCTCATGATGTTTTCATAGGACTGGTATTTGCATATGGTCTTATGACCCTTTTTGTTTGAGCTGCAGTCATCCACTGAAAGCACCATCATCTCTCCGGTGCTGTATGATTCCAGCTCTTCGTCCAGGTCCTCCTCCGTTATGAGAAGGATATCCACCGGACTCCCGTTTATATAGTCGAGAAGCTTTTCCCTGTCTGTAAAGCCCTGTATCTCAAGGGGCACGGACCTCCGGTCACTCATATAGGTCATGAGCTTTGAAACATACTCCTCATCCCTGTCAAATACCGCAAGTGTGTTCTTTTTCATTGTTTTATGCTGCTCCTTTCAATTTTATGATCCGGATACCAAAAACGCTGGGTTGTTTTATGTAAACCATTGTCCCGTCCCGGGACAGAAGAGACTGTACAGGATCCCCAGACTCACGGGCACTGCCATGGGAACCGTGAGCTTTTTGCCTCCTCCTTCATATACCGCAAAGCCCGCTGCCGTGAGGACGCTGAACACTCCTATGGGAACCAGGGACCCAAGCATCACCTCATGCCCTGTATAAAGCGCTGCCGTCATTATGAATTTGATGTCTCCCGCTCCCAGGAATCCCGCACCGTAAAACATATAGAGAAAAACAAAAACAAGAAGAGCCGTGACGATCCCGTCCATGAGTCCGGTCATACCCCTGTCCGTAAGGCAGAAGATGATACCCGGGATAAGAAAGAAAAGATTATGGAAATTGGTGATACGCCGATACTTCAGATCTGTTAAAGATGCGGACAGCAGGAACAGGAAAAGAACCGGATCCCCCATGTGCATACCGTCCTGATCAAAATGTAAACCGGAAATTGTGGTGAAATTGATTTTGCCGCCGAAGGGCAGATCTGACTTTCAGATTGTGAACGATAGAATACACCAATCGGGCTGTTTTGTCCAGCCCGATTTTTGTATTATTTTTAAAACAATTGACCAAACATTTGTATTTGCCCTGTTTACTTGGTGCCGAATATCCTGTCTCCCGCATCTCCAAGTCCGGGACAGATATAGGCATCCTTATTCAGTTGCCTGTCCAGATGTCCGATGTAGATCTGCACATCGGGATGAGCTTCCGTCAGGGCTTTAACTCCCTCGGGTGCAGCGATTATGCACATGAACTTGATCTTTACGCCGCCCCTCTCCTTTATGAATCTGATGGCATCGATGGCGGAACCGCCCGTAGCCAGCATGGGATCCGTTACAATGATGGTCCTCTCGTTTATCGGTGCCGGCAGCTTGCAGTAGTAGGAATGAGGTTTGTGGGTCTCTTCATCCCTGTAAAGCCCTATGTGTCCCACCTTTGCAGCCGGAAGGAGGTTCAGTATCCCGTCGGTCATTCCGAGACCTGCACGGAGTATGGGAACTATGGCCTGTTTTCTTCCTGCCAGTACCGGAGATACCGTCTTCTCTATGGGAGTCTCCACATCGATATCCCTCAGCTCCAGATCTCTTAAGGCCTCATACCCCATAAGCATGGCTATCTCATTGACCAGCTGCCGGAACTCCGCCGTTCCCGTGGTCTTATCCCTGAGCCTCGTTATCTTATGCTGGATCAGCGGATGATCCAGAATGATCACATTTTCCTGTCCTTCAAACTCCTGCATTTTATGAAGTTTCTCCTTTCCCAAAGATAATGCCGTCGGAACCAGTCCAGGCGGCAGAAAATACTCCGGATGAAAGCGCTCGTTTTTTCTTCAGCTGCTGAACATATAAGCAACTGTGATTTTCCCATTTTCAACGTAGCTTGAGATACCGATCTTGGTGAACTTATCAAAGACCATGTTATCATAGTGTGTCGGGGAGGCTACAAGATCATCGAACATGATCTTTGAGGCCTCAGCCGCATCTTCTGTACCTGTGATGTACGACAGGTTCTCCCCTCTCCATTTATCCGGCGGTATCATATCCGCCCCCTGCTGTCCGTTGGGCCTTGTATGACTCCATTTTGAGGACGCTTCCTGCGAACGGATATTCGCGATAGAGATCAGGCTGCTGTCTATGGTCAAAGCCTGCTCACCCAGTGATGCTCTCAGCTGGTTGATGGAAGATAACATTTTGTTGTTTAATGCGTTTGTATCAACTGCTGCATACGCATTAACACTGAAAAGCATGGTGAATAACATCACCAGGAAAAGCAATTTTTTCATGATAGTTCCTCACTTTCTGAGGAACTGCAACTGGCTGGGTGCTGTGATACAGTTAACCCCCTTTAGCTTTGCGTCGCTGCATTTCTGCAGGTTTGCCAATATACAGTCCACTTGAAACACGGCTCACGACTCAAGCCGCAAATGTCACGATCTGCAGAGCAGATCAGAAAACCCAAATTAACAGTTATGCTTCCATCCGGCAGTATTAAATTGTAGGGCGCACTAAAGAACGCCTGTTAATTCACCTATATTGTAACCTATTTAGCAAGGAATACAAGAGGGAAAATGCTTTTTTAGAAATACAATTGTTATCTTATGCCGTGAAGCCGCGTTTTCCCGAAGAAACATTGTCTTCTGCGCCGCCTCTGCCATAGGTAAGACCGGAATAAACGGTCTCGATATTGGACATTACCGGGCCCGACTCGTCTTTAAGCGCTATATTGTCAAAAGCATCATGGAGCTTTGTAAGGAGCCTGTCCGCTTCATCCAGAAATGCGCTGTTATGCCTTATCATGGCCTTGTCCATAAGAAGTGAGATATAGTTATATATCCTGTACAGATACAGGGCTATCTCCTGGGAGTAGTCCAGCACGCCTCTCAGCTGCTCTATACAGCTCTTTGCATGCATTATTCCCCTGGCGAAGCCTTCCCTGTCGGATGCGTTTCTTGCATCATCTATATACTGCAGTGCCAGTTCGTAGGTCAGCACCACGATCTTTGTCCTGTTTGCCTGTGATATCTTCAGTGTGAATTCTTTTTTCATATCGTCTGTCATAATATCTTCCCGCCTTTCATGATGATCCGCGTATATTGTCCCTGTTCCCCTTCAGACTCTAAAAAAGTATGGGGTACTTACTGTATAAGCTGCAGCGCCTGCTGCGGTGCCTGATTAGCCTGGGCCAGCATGGATGTGGCTGCCTGTACCAGGATCTGCTGGCTTGCGTAGTTTGTCATCTCTTCAGCCATGTCCGTATCCTGGATCCTGCTCATGGCACTGGACAGGTTCTCGTTGGAGGCTGCCAGATAACTTATGCTGTGCTCAACCCGGTTGGTGTATGCGCCGAGCTGTGACCTTGCGCTTGAAACGTATGACAATGCATAGGTGACCCTGTCTATGGATTCCTGGGAACTGGCCTGTGTCTTTAAGCTCAGATTATCGATATCCAGTCTTTCCAGAGATATCCTGGGAAGGGA
>JAFVEU010000082.1 GCA_017475845.1 Lachnospiraceae bacterium
TGGTGAATTCCTCAAGTGAAGAAGGGATGCTGTCGGTTAACGGCATGAGTTATTCCGGCAGAAACGGGATAAATGCCAACAGTGCCATAGTTGTTACGGTAACACCTGATGACTACATAGAAGCCGGGTTCTCTTCATACGGTGTCTTATCAGGTATGGAGTTTCAGCGGGATCTGGAAAGAAAGGCCTTTAATGAATGCTCCGGTCTCATTCCATGCCAGACTTTTAAGGATTTTAAGGGCCGGATCAGGTCTTCATCCTTTGAAGGGGTCACGCCGGAGTGCAAGGGTAAGTATGCGTCCGGGGATATTAATAATATACTTCCGGAATATGTCTGCAGGGATATAATTGAAGCCATGGATTCCTATGGTAAGAAAATAGGATCCTTCGACTCAGATGATACGGTGCTGTCCGGAGTGGAGAGCAGGACTTCATCTCCGGTACGTATAAACAGAAATGAGTGTTTTTTATCCTCTGTTCCCGGGATCTTCCCTTCGGGAGAGGGAGCGGGATATGCAGGAGGAATAATGAGTGCGGCCATAGACGGCCTGAAATGTGCGGAAGCGGTGGTAAAATATGCGGGATTTAAGACATCATAAGAGAATTGTTATAAAAATAGGGTCCAGCTCTGTTACACATAAGGAAACCGGGGGCGCGGACCTTATAAGGATCGAGAAGCTTGTAAGGGAGCTCACAGACCTTCATAATGCTGGAAAGGATGTGATCCTTGTATCCTCGGGGGCTATCTCTGTAGGACTGAAGGCAGCCAATATCAAGGATGTTTACTACAGCGGTGAGCTGGAGAATAAGGACGGCCCGGATGAAAAACTGGCTGTTAAACAGGCTGCAGCTGCTATCGGTCAGGCAAGGCTCATGATGATATACCAGAAATTCTTTTCAGAGTATAATCAGCTGACTGCCCAGGTCCTTATGACAAAGAGGACCATTAGAAACGACCTTAACCGGTACAATGCCCAGAATACTTTTTCCGAGCTTTTGAAGCTGGGAGTGGTGCCTGTTGTAAATGAAAATGATACGATCTCTACCTATGAGATACAGCTGGGTGATAATGATACCCTGTCCGCCATGGTAACGGCACTTACGGATGCGGATCTTCTGATACTTCTTTCCGATCTTGACGGGCTTTACACAGATGACCCCAGGAAGAATAAGGAAGCAAGGTTCATATCGGAGATAACGGACCTTACGGCAGATGTGGATTCCTACGGAAAGAACAGTACAGGATCCGATGTGGGGACCGGAGGAATGGCTACGAAACTCAAGGCCGCACATATTGCGGTTTCTTCAGGAGCTGATATGATAATAGCAAATGCGAATGATCTCAATAATATCCACAGGATCATTGCCGGGGAAGAAATCGGAACCTATATCCACGCAAAGAGAGCCGCAGACTTTTATCTGCCTGATTTTCTGGAGGACGATTGATGGGAGAAATTGTTTCATTCGGAGATTCAAAGGAATCCATGAGAAAGAGGATAATCCTTTTAAGGGAGTGCATGCCTGTTAGTGAA
>JAFVEU010000083.1 GCA_017475845.1 Lachnospiraceae bacterium
CTGGCAAAGGCCTCGATATCCTCATGTATCGACCTCAGCGCCGGTTCAGAATAGGAAATGATATTGGTCTTCTTTATAAAGTCATCAACCGACAGGGGCGAGAAGAACTTGGCCGTGCCGTTGGTGGGAAGCACGTGGTTCGGTCCCGCAAAGTAGTCCCCCAGAGGTTCGGAGGAATAGGGTCCGAGGAAAATTGCACCGGCGTTCTTTACCATGGTCATGGTCTTCCAGGGATCCCTGGTCACGATCTCCAGATGCTCGTAGGCAATATCATTCACCGCATCAAGGGCATCGGTTATGTTCCTTGCAACCAGAGCGTAGCCGTAATTATCAAGTGACTTTTCGATGATCTCTCTCCGGGAAAGAACCGTAAGGAATCTGTCGATCTCTTCGGAGACCTTCTCTGCCAGCTGCCTGCTGGTGGTCACAAGGATAGCCGAAGCCATTTCGTCATGCTCCGCCTGGGATAAAAGATCTGCGGCGATGAACTTCGGATTGGCGCTGTCATCCGCAAGCACCAGGATCTCCGAGGGGCCTGCAATGGAATCAATGCTCACGTGGCCGTAAACAGCTCTTTTTGCAAGGGCCACATAGATATTTCCCGGTCCCACGATCTTATCCACCCTCTTTATGGATCCTGTGCCGTATGCCATGGCAGCTATGGCCTGGGCGCCTCCGGTCTTAAAGATGTCCCGGATCCCAAGGAGCTTGCAGGCTGCAAGGACCTGGGGATTTACCCTTCCTTCGCTGTCTGCCGGGGTAGTCATTATTATCTCCTTTACTCCGGCTACCAGGGCAGGTACCACATTCATAAGAACGGAGCTGGGATAAACCGCCTTTCCTCCCGGGACGTAGACTCCGGCTCTCTCAATGGGGCTTATCCTCTGTCCAAGGATCACCCCGTTTTCCTTTGTATTAAAGAAGCTCTGCCGCTTCTGACACTCGTGGAAGGAGCGGATATTATTGATGGAGCGTCCCATGACTCCCATCAGATCCTCACCCACGGTCTTTACGGCTTCCGCCACCTCTTCATCGGACACCCGGAAGGTTTCTTCTGTCAGCTTACAGTGGTCGAACCTTTCCGCATATTCAAATATTGCCTCGTCTCCCCGGCTCCTCACCTCACTTATGATGGCCGCCACCTGCTTTTCCTGTTCGGGAAAGCTGTCTGGCTTACGCTTTAAGAGTTTTCCGAGAAGATCCGCCTTTGTCTCACTGTTTAAGTCTACTATTCTCATGATCTTTACCTATTCCTGTACCTCACGCAGAGCGTTTATTATCTCTCTTATCCTTTCCGCTTCCATTCTCATGGAAACCTGATTTACGACCATCCTGGCCGAAAGGGGGCAGACCTCCTCCAAAACCGAAAGTCCGTTTTCCCTTAAGGTGGATCCGGTCTCCACTATATCACAGATAACATCGGAGAGTCCCACTATGGGAGCCAGCTCGATGGAACCGTTCAGTTTTATTATATCAACTGTCTGGAACTTTTTATTATGAAAATAATCCCTTGCTATGCGGGGATATTTCGTTGCCACCTTTATCATCTCATGGTGGTTTAAGAGCTCTGCCGCCTCGGGGAACCCGCAGATGCACATGCGGCACTTTCCGAAGCCCAGATCCAGCACCTCGTATATATGCCGGTTCTCCTCCATTATGATGTCTTTTCCCGAAACTCCGATGTCCGCAGCCCCGTGCTCCACATAGGTGGGTACATCGGGTCCCTTTGCAAGGAAGAATTTAAGCTTCTTTTCCTCATTTACAAAGATAAGCTTCCTTGAAGACTTATCCTTCATCTCCTCGCAGGTAATGCCGATCTTTTCAAAGCGCTCCAGTGTCTTGTCCGCAAGCCTCCCCTTTGTAAGGGCAAATGTCAGATATCTCATAGGGATAACACCTCCTCACCGCTCTCACTCAGGAAATACACGGCGTCATAATCCATACGGGACAGACCGTCCCTTAAAGCATGGATCTCATTTTTATTGGGAACAGGGGTCATGGCGGTATCCGAGCCCCCTTCACGGAGAGACCCGGCTTTTATCAGGGCTTTTTCAAAGCACCCGGGAGTATAGAGCACGAGGCTCCTCTTCCTGCTCTCCCTGTCTTCTATATGCTGGCGGTTAAGTATCAAAAGGAGCTGGTCTATCACCACCGTAAACCCGATGGCCGCCTTGTCCTTTCCGAAGGCCTTTAAGAGATTATCGTATCTCCCTCCCCTTATGACCGCTTCTCCCGTACCGAAGGTATAGGCTCTGAAGACTATCCCCGTATAGTAATCATGCTTTGAGAGCATACCGAGGTCAAAGGTCAGATACTTTTCCACTCCGTATACCTGAAGCCTTTTATAGAGCTCCTTAAGCCTCTTTACCGCCTCCAGGGAACGGGGGATATCCTTTACCTTCTCCTCTGCTTCTGAAAGCACCTCGGCACCGCCGAAAAAGTCCGGGAAGGATTGCAGCGTTTCCCTGATCTCCCGGCTTATCTCCACGTCATTTAAGGCGTCAAGGGTACCGAAATAATTCTTGTTCCTGATATTTTCCGTAAGCTCCTTTATGGTCTCGCTGTCAAGGGAAGCATATTCGCAGAGCCCCTTGAAATACTCGGCATTTCCGATGCAGAGCTGGAAATCGGAGAGTCCGGAAGAAAGCAGCACCTGAACCGCCAGATTAATGATCTCCGCATCCGCATCCACGGTGGGGTCTCCCATATACTCAAGTCCAAGCTCCGTCACTTCCTTAAGCTTTCCCTGGAGCTCCGATGAATTTGTGAAGGTCTGGCCCAGATAGCTTAAGCGCACCGGCAGCTTCTCATCGAGAAAATACTTGGCCGCGGCCCTGGCGGCTCCCGGAGTGAAATCGGGACGGAGAGCCAGAGTATTGTTCTCACTGTCAAAGAATTTGTATATCTCCCTTGAGGGAGTAGTCCCTATATCATTTAAGAACACATCAAAGTATTCAAAGGTAGGGGTCTCGATCTCGCTGTAGCCGTAGGATGAAACAAGGGCCTTAAGCTTTTCCTTAAGGGCATTCTTCCGCTTCAGTTCCTCTCCGTATATGTCCCTCACCCCTTCAGGAGTGTGTAATAGTCTGTTGGTCATTTTTTCTTAAAGGCTCCTTTCGTCCAGATCCTTCTGCACTGCATCCAGATACGGAAGATACATACCCCCGGTGGGGGTTATAAAAAACTTTTCCTCGATTTCCTCATACCTGAAGGAACGCCTGCCTCCCTTTTCCCAACGCTGCCAGAAACCGTAAAGCCTTCTGAACGGCAGATAATAAAAGCGCTCTCTCTCCGTATAATGTATAAGGAAAAAGGCTACGCCTCCCTGTTCCTCAAATTCCTTCATGAACTGCACCTGATGCTCGTGGATGTTTCTTAAGGTAAAGGTATCCACGGCGCATTCCTTGGCGTCAAAGCA
>JAFVEU010000084.1 GCA_017475845.1 Lachnospiraceae bacterium
ACCTACAACTTCCCCCAGTCCAGACTCACTGACCACAGGATAGGTCTTACCATCTATTCTCTTGAAAAGGTCATGGAAGGAGACCTGGGAGAAGTGGTGGAATCCTTAAACAATGCCGACATGGCAGCAAAGCTAGCTGCCCTGGAAGACTGACACCCGGATGCGTTTATCCTGTTTTACTCTTCCTCCGGGACTCCGGCAACGGTGTCGGGTTTTGCAGGCTCCGGAAGCATTATCTTTACTCTGCCGATACGGTTCTTCCCCGTACTTATGACTTCAATCCTGGTGCCGTCCTCGGTTTCGCAGGACTCACCTGCTCCCGGGAGATGATCCAGCCTCTCTATCACAAGACCTCCCAGGGAATCATAATCCTCCGATGAAAAGGCGGTGCCCAGAGCGTCGTTCAGATCATCAAGCTTTACTCCCGCATCCACATCGAATTCCCGGCCGTTTCTGTCCAGAGGCCGGATAAGATCTATCTCGTCGGCGTCGTATTCGTCCCTTATCTCACCCACGATCTCCTCTAAAAGATCCTCCATGGTGACTATACCCTCAGCGGCACCGTACTCATTCAGCACTATGGCCATGGTAACGGAATTCTTTTTCATCTCCAGAAGGAGGTCGTTTGTCTTCTTCATTTCAAAGGTGTACCAGGCTTCCCGCATCACGTCCCTTATGCGGAAGCTCTCCCTGTCAGCGAAAAACACGTCCTTCATGTGGAGTATCCCAACTATGTTATCCGTATCCTCAGCATATACCGGGATCCTTGAATAAAGGTCATCCGCGAAGATCTTTGCCACATCATCAAAGCCCGCATTGATGTTCACAAGAGTCACGTCTATACGGGGGATCATGATGTCCTTAGCCCTGCTGTCGCCGAAGTCCACCACGTTGTTTATGATCTTTTTCTCGGAGCGTTCAATGACACCGTCCTCGTGGCTCACATCCACAAAGGTCCTGAGTTCGTTTTCCGATATGCTTTTGTCCGCGGAATTCAGGTTTATGCCGAAGATCCCGAGAAACAGGGAAGATATCCCGTTTATCACAAAGATCACGGGAGTAAAGATCCACATAAGAACGCTTATGATGCCGGAAACCGCCAGGGCAATGGGTTCCGAAAAAGCGGCGGCCACACTCTTCGGCATTATCTCGCCGAAAATGAGGATAAGAAAGGTCATAATGGCTGTCATAATACCGACAGGCAGGTTTATCCTTATGGCTATGACCGTAGCCAGGGCGGAGGAGGCCATATTCACAATATTGTTTCCGATAAGCACTGCGGACAGCATCTTTACGGAATCGTCATGTATCTTAAAGAGCCTCTTCACCCTTTTATCGTTTTCATCCGTATTGGCTCTGAGCTTTATCCTGTTTATCCCGGTAAGAGCCGTTTCCGAGCCTGAAAAAAATGCGGATAAGAGCACAAGGACTATAAGGCTTATCCATTCCACCATATTCTTCAAATCAAACTCCTCTGCCTTACAGCGAATCCGTAAAGCGCTTCAGGGCTTCCTGACCCTCCGCGGTCTGCTTAAACACTCCCGCGTCCTCCAGAACCCTCATGAACACAAAGCCTATCTCTTCCCTTACACAGGCATCGATATTATCCTTATTGATATCACCGCGCCTTTTCATGAACTCATGCGCCCAATCAGCATGCTTCTCTGTCATTTCGTCATCCTCAAGGGAAGCGCCGGAAAGGATCTTTTCCTTAAGCAGGCTCATCTCATCCCTGAGCCTTGACGGAAGGATGGCAAGGCCCATAACCTCTATGAGGCCTATATTCTCTTTCTTTATGTGATGGAGCTCATTATGGGGGTGATAGACACCCAGAGGACATTCCTCGGTGGTGATATTGTTTCTTAAGGCCAGATCTATCTCATATTTTCCGTCCCTCATCCTCACGATGGGAGTGATGGTGTTGTGAGGTATGCCTTCAGTCTCTGCGAAGATAAAGGCAGACTCATCCGTATATCCTCTCCATTTATCAAGGATATGCCCGGCAAGCTCCGTTAGGATCCTGTCGTCCCTATGCCGTAGTCTCAATACCGAAAGAGGCCACTTCAGAACAGAGCACTCAACCTCCTCAAAGCCCTTTACCTTAAAGCTCCTTAATTCCTTAGCCACCGCCATGGGGAATACATAGTTTCCCCCCTGAAAATGGTCGTGGGAAAGAATGGAACCGCCCACTATGGGAAGGTCCGCATTGGAGCCTATGGTGTAATGGGGGAACTTCGTCACAAAGGCAAACAGCTTCCTGAAGGCCGTCCTGTCTATCTTCATGGGAACATGCTCTTTATTAAAGACTATGCAGTGCTCGTTATAATAGACATAAGGCGAATACTGCAGATAGAAATCCTCTCCCGCAAGCTCCATGGGGATTATCCTGTGGTTTTCCCTGGCAGGATGGTTTATCCTCCCCGCATAGCCTTCATTCTCGGCGCAGAGAAGGCATTTTGGGTAGGAAGAGGACCTGGCCTTTCCCGCAGCCGCAATGGCCTTGGGATCCTTTTCCGGCTTGCTTAGGTTTATGGTGATATCAAGCTCACCGTACTCTGTGGAAGCCTTCCACTTTATATCCTTGACTATCCTGTATCTTCTGATATAGTCCGTATCGCAGCTGAATTTATAATACCAGTCTGTGGCCTTTTTGGGGTCTTCCCCGTATAGCTCATAAAACTTCTTCCGCACAAAAGAAGGGGGCATCACAAGACAGTCCATGATCCTGGTATCGAAAAGATCCCGGGCCACAGGTCCGTTATCCTCCATAAGCCCCTTTTCATATGCAAAGGAAAGGATACCCTTTAAGATCTCTTCCAGTCCTGCTCCGGAATACTCCGGCCTCTCCTCATAGGAATCAAGCTTCAGGATATCGAGGATCCTGTTACGGACATATATCACATCATCTTCCGAAATAAGACCGGTCTCAAGACCATATCCTGTCAGATCCTTAATGCACTGGTAAATATCCACGTCTCTTTCCCTCTTTCCTTTATCCTATCCGTCCTGCGCCGTCCGCTGCGTCGGCAATGTAGAACTCGCAGTCAATACCGGTTCTCTCCTTATAGATACGGGAAATGGACTCCTTGAAAGCATCAACCTTATCTTCCTTCACGATGGACACCGTGCAGCCTCCGAAGCCGCCTCCGGTCATCCTGGAACCGATGACTCCCTCAAGCTTCCAGGCTTCCTCCGCAAGGATATCAAGCTCCTTGCAGGACACTTCGTAATCATCTCTCAGGGAAACATGGGACTTGTTCATGAGCTCACCAAAGCTCTTCAGATCATCCTTTCCCAGGGCTTCCACTGCCTTTATCGTCCTTATGTTCTCATAAACCGCGTGACGGGCTCTCTTTAAGCAGACGGGATCCTTTATGGCATCCTTGACTTCCTCGAATTCTTCCTCAGTAAGATCCCCCAGAGTCTTTATATCCTTTATCTTCTTTATGTCCTCAAGGGCAGTCTCGCTCTCCCTTCTCCTGTCGTTATATGCGCTGCCTGCAAGGGAATGCTTGACCTTGCTGTTTGTGATCACTATCTTCTCCGCCTTCAGATTAAGGGGTACATAATCATATTTAAGGCTGGCCGTATCAAGGAAGATAGCATGATCCTTCTTTCCCATGGCTGAAGCAAACTGATCCATGATGCCGCAGTTCATGCCGTTATACTCATTCTCGGAATACTGTCCCATCAGAGCGCAGTCCACCATGGAGATATCCATGTCATATAGATCCCTGCATATCACAGCAGCAAGCTCCTCTATGGATGCTGAAGGGGAAAGGCCGCTGCCCGCGGGAAGATCTGCCTTCATCACCATGTCATAGCCGCCCCTGACCTTATGGCCGTTCTTTTCAAGAGCCCAGATAACTCCCAGCTGATAGTCATACCAGATACCGTGATCATTGGGTTCCAGCCCTCTTATGCTGCGCTCGATGACTCCGTCACCGGGATAGGTCATGTTGTACCATCTGACCATATCGTCATCTCTTTTTCTCGCCACAGCATAGTTTCCCATGGAAAGGGCGCAGGGGAAAACATGTCCCCCGTTATAATCCGTATGCTCTCCGATGAGGTTCACCCTGCCCGGGGCAAAATAGACCCTTATATCTCCTTCGCCCCCGAACCTGTCGGTAAATTCCTTCTTCAGCTCTTCAACTATACCCATGATGACCTTTAACTCCTTTCTCCGCAAAGCCTTTATCTATAAGTCCGCGTCGTCCTGTATCTTCATTATGAAGCAGGACGTCTTGACCGGATACAGGGTGGACTCCCTGGTGATATATACCCCCAGATTCTTATCTGCCATAAGAGCATTCCAGACATATTGCAGTTCGGAAACCGGTATATCCTGGCCCTCATACATCCGTAAAAGCCCCATTCCCTTTCTTTTGGACAGCACTATAAGTCTCTCCCTTATCATCTTTTCATAGGTGATAAGACAGAAGTCCGAGATTTCACTTAATATCATGCTCTTCCGGTATTCCCCCTGGGCAAGAAATTCGTCACTCCGCCCGGTAACGGCGGTTCCCAGGGTAAGGATAACTCCCACGACTCCCGGTCCCGAAGGGACAGGAGGTACCGAATTGTCCGGCATCTTGAAATACACCGCGCCGGCAGTCAGCCGTATGAGTTCCCGCGCCTCTTTTTTAATGGCATCAAACTCCCGGCGGTAATCCCCCTTTTCAATGACCTCCGTGGGAAGACCAAGTCCCGAAAGCACTTCCTCTGCGGTGAAATCGGGACACTCGTCATTAAAGATAAACCTGTTTAAGTTCAGATAATCCGACATAAGACCTACATTTCTCCGAGCGTATAGAATGCATCATCACTTATGAGCATATCGGAGTTTTCAAGGACATGAACCTTTGAAGCGGTCTCACCGTCATTGACACTGCCGAATTCATCTGCCAATAGCCTCACTTTATCAAACCATTTTTCATCACA
This sequence comes from Lachnospiraceae bacterium, assembly GCA_017475845.1. Classification (GTDB taxonomy): domain Bacteria; phylum Bacillota; class Clostridia; order Lachnospirales; family Lachnospiraceae; genus NK4A144. The sequence goes on from JAFVEU010000084.1 coordinate 4,945, forward strand.
GGCATAGCGGAAGACCAGAAGCACGTATTCGTCATTCTTCCGGTTATGGAGGAAACGGCTCACCAGATGTCCCGCTCCCCTTCCTGCCCTGCAGAAAGAAACCGCATCATCAATCGACCTGAAGAATACGAGGAAGGACCTGTTATCCTTCTTCCTTTTCTGCAGGCTGTCCCTTAAGATCCCGGCAAACTCCCCTGCTCCCGGATCCCTTCTGGTACGAAGAAGAATGGAAATGCTCCTGTCATTTAAGACACTTATCTGGGCACTTAAACCCTTAAGCTCCCCGGCATCCGCTTCTCCCAGCGCAGAGGCGGCTCTTGACAGGATCTCGTTGAAAAACTTTCCGGATTTCATATTCTTTTCCAGGATATCATCCAGATCTATACCGAATGCCACCATCTCTTCTTCAGATAATATGCACCGTATTTCGTTTTTCCCTACTCTGGTGACCTTCATTCAGTCCTCTCTTTTCCCAGGAAGAAAAGCGCTACTGTTGCAACTCCCGTATGGGAACCGATGGTGGTACCGATCCTGAAGACCTCCACCTTCCCCTTAAGGGCCGGAAAGTTCTCCTCTATCTTTTCCGCAACTGCAGCAGCATCATCCGGGCAGTCAGAATACGAGATATAGCACCTGCCGGAATAGTCCTTCCCGTTATCAGCGTGCTCCGCCATGATCTTTACAAGCTCCTGATACACCTTCTTCTTTGTTCTTACCTTGGTCACCGGAACCAGCTTACCCTCATCATTGACCTTAAGGATAGGACAAATATTTAAGATGTTGGCCAGTGTCCCGGCTGCGGGAGAAACCCTTCCACCCCTGATAAGGCTTGTAAGGTCGCTGGTAAAGAAGAAGTGGTTCACCTTACTCTTAAGGCTTTCACCGTATTTGACCAATGCGTCAAATTCCATTCCGGAATCTCTTTTATCCGCCATCTCCTCCACAAAGAGTCCGTAGCCTGCAGATGCGCAGAGGGAATCAATGACCTCGATCTTCCTGTCGGGATAGAATTCCCTTGCATCATCAGCCGCGATATTGGCAGAATTATATGTTCCGGAGATACCAGACGACAGGGAAATGTGAAGAATGTCATCCCCTCCCTCAAGAATGGGCTTCCAAAGGCTTAAGTATTCCTTGGCATTGACCTGGGACGTGGTCGGTGTAGCCCCTTCTCTTTCCCTCTGGTAGAAGTCAGACAGAGACATGCTTTTACCGTAGTCATCGAGATAGTCCTTGCCATCAATATGAAAGTGGAAGGGTATCCACTTAATATCCCTTTCCGCAAGTCTCTCCACACTAAGGTCCACAGTTGAACAGCAGCTTATCACGTAACTCATTTATCCGATTACCCCTTTTATTATTTCTTTTTCTGACATATTATTGAAAGATACAATACTGCAGTAAAAAATTATACCATAAAAGCCGTAAAAAACAAAGCCTTGAAAGCCATTGCCGGAGTATGAACAGAGGAAAAGCGCGGACGTGTCCGGCCGGGAGAAGGGAATGAATTCATATAAATACTTCGAAAACAGAGACTGTAAATACTATCCCTGTCATGAAATGCCGGAGGGGAAAGGGTTGAACTGCCTGTTCTGTTACTGTCCCCTGTACGGATATGATGACTGTCCGGGAATTAAAAGCTATATCGAAAAGGACGGAAAGAGGATAAAGGTATGCAGGGAATGCAGCTTTCCTCATTATGAAGAGAATTACGAAAAGATTGTAGAATTTCTGGTAACTGCTCAAAACAGTCACTTGCGCAACCGCAAGTGACGTATGAGAACCTTGGCATTTTGGCTCCTGTCTGCCGGAAACAAATAGTCCGGGACAGACAGGACTTACAGACAGATTTTATTTGATCTTAAGGATATGGTCGGCAAAGAAATTGTCGATGCTCTCCAAAAGCTGATCCTTGCGAGTGGATTTGAGAAGGTAGCCGTTGGGCTTCTTCTCAATGATATGCATGACGCTTTCCTTGTCGTCCTTCCCCGTAAGGAAGATCACCGGGATATCCGCAGTCTTCCAGTTCTTTCTTATCTCGGACAGGAATTCATAGCCGCTCATCTTGGGCATTTCGTGATCCAGGAGGATAAGATCCGGCTTCTTTTCGGACAGATACTTCATGGCCTCTTTGGCGCTGCTCACGATGTCCACGTCATAGATACCGTCAAACCAGACATAGGCGATCTGAAGGAAGTCGGTATCGTCATCCACCAAAAGGATACTCTTTTTCCTGTTGTATTCAACCCGGGTGTTTAACATGGCCCTTAAGTCATTCACCAGCTTCCTCACGTCAAGGGGACGGTTATAGAAGACGGTGATGACTCCGGGATCGCAGGTCTCCTGGGCAATACGGAGACTGTTGGACTCTCCAATGACGCAGAGAGTCTTCCTGTATTCCTTTGTCATTCCGTTAAGGCATTTAAGTACCCTTCTGGTACCCACTTCCATATTTCCGATATAATAAACGATTATCTCGGAATCATACTGATGCCTCTCTATCTCATCGATGTCGGAATTGATGTCTATGACCTCCATCCCCGCATCGGTGATATTCTGTATTATGGTCTGCACCATAAATCCCGGTTCATCATAGATAAAAACTATGGTATCCTTCATTTTCGTCCCCATTACCTTTTCCTGAATCCGGTCATCAGTCCTCTGGCCTTTTCCCAGTCCATGCACCTTACGTAAACATTCAGGTCATCAAAGAGCTTCCGCCAGTCATCCGGCATCTCGCACTGTTCCAGACTCTTAAGGATCTTGTCGATGTTGCCCAGATCATATCTTCCCATGAGTTCCTCTATGGTATCATAAGCGTCCTTCAGTTCATCTTCCGTAATGTACCTTAGGCTCGTCTCTCCGTCCGCACCCTTCCAGTGCTGCCGGATATGATCTCCGATGTCCCGGTATTTATTTAAGTACTCCGGAGTAAGCTTATAAATAAGCGGAGTATTATGCTCTTCACAGGCCTTTTCCAGAAGCTTTGACATCTCGGAAAGCTGCTTTGCACCTATTGCCCCCGCCGTACTTTTCAGGGAATGGACTATAAGCCTTAAGCTGTCCAGATCTCCCTGCTTGATATACTTGTCTATTGAGAATGATTTGTCATTTATGGAATCATTAAAGATCCTTAGGGCAGAGAGGAAATCCTGCACGGAGCCGCAATGCATGACTCCGTATTCCGCGTCCAGCTCGGGAATGGAATGCACCCAGTCGGGAAGCCTCTCCTCAATATCCTCATCATCATCCTCGTTCCCGTCTGAGCGAACAAGATCGGAAGGACCGTACTTTTTCAGCATGTCCTCCAGCACCTTTTTATTTATGGGCTTACTCATAACATCCGTAAAGCCCGCCCTCAGGATCTCCTTTTTTCTCCCGTTATCGGTATCTCCGGTGATGCAGATCACCGGCACCGGATCCCCGTTAACAGCAAAGAGCTTTTTTAACTCATTAAGGGTATCAAAACCGTCCATACCGGGCATCCGGATATCCAGGAAGATAAAGTCGAATCTCCTTTTGGAGCAGAGATCCATGCACTCATGTCCGTTGGCGGCATTCGCGCTTTCCACCCCGAAGGATGAAAGCATCTTATTAAAGATTAAAAGGTTAATGCGCTCGTCATCTACAACGAGCGCACTTGGTCTTGATGTAGTCATGCATATATATTACACGACCGGCATGAAAATTACAATGTCTTATCCCTTGACACCGCCTAAGGTAACACCACCCACGATATACCTGGAAAGAACGAGATAAACCAGGATAACCGGGAAGATGGAGAAGGCGATCATGACATAAACCTGTCCCATATCGAACTTCAGCCAGTCAGCGCTTCTAAGCTGTGCGATAAGGATGGGAAGTGTCTTCTTCGTATCCGTGTGCAACACCAGGGCCGGTGTGAAGTAGTTATTCCAGCTGGCTACGAAGCTGAAGATCGCCTGTACCGCAATGGCGGGCTTCATAAGGGGAACCACTATCTGGTTAAAGGTCCTGAACTCTCCCGCCCCGTCTATACGGGCTGCCTCTATAAGAGACAGGGGAAGGGTGGCATCCATGTACTGCTTCATATAGAAGAATACCGCAGGTGCAGCGATACCGGGAACGATAAGAGGTATAAAGCTGTCGTCCAGCTTCATTTTTCCTATCAACTGGACAAATCCGAGAGCGGTAACCTGTGTAGGGATCATCATTACCATAAGGATAAAGGTAAACATGAACTTCTTTAACTTAAAATCATAAGCATGGATGGCATAGGCCGTCATGGTTGAGAAATAAGTACTTAAGGCTGCAGTGGTAAGTGCTATGAACAGGGAGTTCATCATGCCGTTAAAGATAGGCAGTGTCCCGTTCTTTAAGTTTACCCAGTTCTCAATAAGGAAAGCACCGGGAATAGCGGAAAATCCGGTCTTAAGCTCTGAGTTTGATCTGGTGGCATTTATAAAAAGCACATAGAACCAGAAAAGACAGAGAAACGTTGCCAGCAAAAGAACTATATATGCTATCACCCTTCTGAATTGTAAGGAGATACCGTTTTCCTTCTGTCCGGCCATCTTATTGTAATCACTCATTTTATGTACCTCGCAATCTTCGAATCCTAAGAAAGTATCTTCTTAAACCTCTTCACTGTTGGTGAACTTGAATACTATAAAGCTCAGAATAGCTGTTATGACAAACATGAATACCGAAAGCGCACCGCCAAGTCCGTAGTTCTTGTTATACAGGTGCTTATTCAGATACATGATAAGGGTCATGGATGAACGCATAGGATCGCCTGTTCCGTTTGTTAAAATCTGGGGAACATCGAACATCTGCAGACCGCCGATAAGTGAAGTGACCATAACGAAGATCAGTATAGGTCTTAAGAGCGGAAGTGTTATCTTAAAGAAAACCTGACCGGCTGTTGCTCCGTCAACCTGTGCGGCTTCAAAGAGCGAGGGGTCTATGCCCAGCATACCAGCCATCAGGAGGATAGTCGTATTACCAAACCACATGATGCAGTTCATAGAAGCGATAAGAGTCCTGACTGACCATACATGTGACATGAACTGATAGGGTTCTGAAATGAAACCCATCTGCATAAGCATGGAATTGATAGGCCCGCCGTCTGCAAACAGTGTGAAGAACAGCATTGAGAAAGCGGATGCCATGATAAGGTTTGGAAGATAGATCACGGTCTTAAAGAATCCCTGGAACTTAAGCCTTAAAGAAGGATCCGTGAACCAGGCTCCCAAAAGCAGCGAAAGGATGATCTGGGGAATAAAGCCCATGATCCACATGATCATGGTATTCATGAAATATGTAGGAAGATCACCGTTTGTAATGATGGTCTTATAATTTTCTATTCCAACGAAATTCGGTCCGATCTGTGTAAGACCTGAACGATAGTTCTCAAAAAACGAATTGTATATGGTTGATACCAAAGGCACCATCTGGAATAGCAGATAGATCACAATAAAGGGAATCAGAAAAATGTATCCCCATTTATTATAGCTGACGACTTTACTTTTTTTCATAAGAATTCCCTTCTCTCATTTTGATACGGGACGCACCGGAAGGGCGCGTCCCGTGGTTAAAACTCTTATTGGTACTTATTCAGCTGTAAGCTCGGGATACTTCTCAACTACAGCCTTCTTGAACATATCAAGTGCCTCGTCAAGTGAAGCGTTTCCGTCGAAGTAGTTCTTCATAGCCTTCTGCAGCTCTTCGTTACATCCCTGGTCATAAGGTCCCTGGTTTGAAAGGTCGCAGCTCTCTGCTCCGTTGCAGAACATCTGAAGAGGATTCTGTCCGCCAAGTACTGCGAATGCATAAGCATCATCCTTTGCAGCCTTTTCCATAGCAGACTTGTTGTTAACGAAGTCGCTGTCCTTTGCAACGATGTCAAGCATGATCTCTTCGTTGCAGGTAAGCTGCTTCATGATATCGCCAACGAGTGTCGGGTTGTCTGTGCCGGTTGCGCCGCAGATCCATGTGCCGCCCCAGAAGAAGCCCTGAGGTCCTTCGGTTGCTCCCCAGCCGCCCTGGTTTGCGATGGAGCCTTCCTGATCAGCTGCCATTGAGAAGTTGATGAGCCATGCGGGTCCGAAGTAGCAGAATACCTTGCCATCGGGATAGAAGCCCTTGCTCCAGTCATCTGACCAGAGGTCAGCGGTTGTGCACTGCTTAGCATCAGCCATCTTCTTACTCATGTCAACCCACTTCATGATGTTGTCATCTATAACAACCTTGCCGTCCTGTACCCACTTGCCGGTAACGTTGTTGGAGAATACACGGTAAGCATCATTTGTGGTAGAGGTCATGTTGTAGCCTGCTGCCTTCATAGCGTCAGCGGTCTTTGCGAAGGTATCCCAGTCAGCAACAGCCTTCTGAACCTCAGCGGGATCATCGGATCCGAGAACTTCCTTGGCAGCTTCCCTGTTGTAGATAAGAACGCCGGGGCAGCCCTGCCATGAAAGGCCCTTAAGGGTTCCGCTTGAAGAGGTCATAACGTCCTGAGTGTACTTGTACTGATTTGCGATATCAGCATCGGTAATGCCGAGCTCGGAAACAGGAAGTGTATACTCGGTATCAACATACTTAAGAGCGTAGTCAGCTTCTACAAGGAAGATATCGATCTTGTCATCAGCTGCTGCATCAGCCTGCTTTAAGAGTGTCTCATCCAGATTGTTCTGGTAAGCGTTGTCCTGGTTAGGCGTGATATTCCACTTAACGGTTACATCACCGATGGTTCCTGTGGTTGCATCTGTCTCGGTATATCCGGGATAGTGATCGGTAACCCTTGACTTGAACTCCTCGTTCCAGCAATAGATGTTGAGAACCTTGCCCTCGCCCGAGCCGTCAGCTGTTGCTGCTGCTTCTTCTGCAGGTGCTGCTTCTTCTGCAGGTGCTGCTTCTTCTGCAGGTGCTGCTTCCTCTGCTGCAGGTGCTGCTTCCTCTGCTGCAGGTGCAGGACCTGCCTCCTCTGCTGCAGGAGCCTCTGCTGCGGGTGCATCAGCTGCAGGAGCTGCTGCGTTGCCGCCGCCACATGCTGTGAACAGGCTTGCTGCCATTGTAACTGAAAGCAATGTAACCATTAACTTTCTTTTCATAACTTTTTTACCTCCCTTTTTCATTATATATTGGTTTGTTATGAGTTATCTATTTAAAACAGCTCTTGCCGTCTTAAATCATTTTTACGAGGCTATCTTTTTAACCGTCCCGCCGGGATCCAGATTGCCTTCCACCACCACCTGCTCGATTATGGTGGCTCTGGGGTTGTTGATCATATCGATGAGCCTTTTTGCCGCTTCCCTTCCTATCCTTTCGGTATCCTGGGTAAGGGTTGTAAGCCTGGGGCTTACCATGGTGGCTATCTCCGTTCCGTCATATCCTGCTATGGATATATCCTCCGGGATCCTCAGTCCCCTCAGTCTGATGGCATTCAGCCCGCCGAAGGATGAGATGTCATCCGGATAGAGGATACAGGTTGGCGGATCCGGCAGATCCAGAAGCTTTATGGTGGCTTCATAGGCTGATTCCGAATCCCTGTAGGGTGAAGCTATAACATATTCATCCGGAGGATTCACCCCAAACCCCTGAAGGGTTTTGTAAAAGCTTGCCAGCCTTGCCTGGGTTACCGCTGATTCCAGCCCGTGTATGTAAGCGATCTTCCTGTGGCCCATCTTGTAAATGTATGTCACCAGATCCTTCATACCCTTGGCGTTGTCGGAAACAATGGCTATCCTGTTATAAAAGGTGTGGTCTATGGTCACCACCGGGATACTGCTCTTTATAAGCTCATCCACCTGAGGATCGAAAAAATCCACACAGGCTATCACCACTCCGTCAAACCCTCTGTAGATCGAGTGGGCCAGATAGGACATATTGTCCGATCTGCTCTTATCCGCATTGATGAAGGTGATATCGAAACCGTTCTGCTCGGCACAGCGCTTGAAGCTGTCCAGCACATGCGAGAAATAATCATGTGTAAGTCCGCTGTTGGCCTCATCCACAAAAAGGACTCCTATATTGTTTGTCCTGTTTGTCTTCAGTGCCTGAGCCGCTGCATTGGGGTGGTAGCCGAGTCTGGAAGCTGTTTCCTTTATCCTCTCCTTTGTCTCCCTGCCGATATCGCTCTGGTCGTTAAGAGCTTTCGATACCGTGGCAATGGATACGCCGCAGGCTCTGGATATATCTTTTAATGAAACCATCTTCTTTGACATCGATCCGTACTGTCCAATACTGTGCCGGTATCAAACCGGAAACTCCTTAATCGTTTTCGCAATTACAATCTACTACACATTTACCCCAAATGCAATAGCTTTTTAAAATCTTTTGTGCAAATTGGATGGATTTGTTTGATAGTGACAAATTTTAAGTTGGATTTTCGTATACTTTTTCGGATTTTCGTTGAATTTTGCAGAAACGTTTTCGTTGGACTGTCAGCAGGCGGTCCCGGGTAAATTCACTTTGCGGTTTCACGCACCGGACTGCCTGTCCCATAAAAATCGCTGAATACAGCGGTCTGCGGCAGCAGCCGGTCAAAAAATGCTGATTTTCCTTAAAGCTTTACGGAAGAACAGAAACAGAAGCGGTCAATTCCAGTATTCCTGGTGATAATAGACTCCTGAGGCCGTATCCTTCACGGGTTCATCATTCACATATGAACCGTTCCCCTCTTTCTTAAGATCATCATAGAAAAGCGCAGTGGAAACGGTGATGTTCGGATTCAGCCATAAAAGCGCAAGACCGCAGGACAGAAAGGCCAGGATATAGTATCCGATATAACTGAGATACAGGCTGAAGAGCCTGCCCTTATTTCCCTTCATCATCCTTACGGAGGTATCCACGATATCCCTTGCCCTCATACCGGGATTTTCGTAATACAGGAAAAAGGTCATGGAAACTCCGAGTTTAACTACGAAGATCCAGACGAGATATATAAGAGAGGCCACGCTTATCACTGCTACCGCCGCCGCAAAGGAGCCGCCGGACATACCGGAAACGGTAAGCGCCGCAAAGACTATCATACCTATTACAAAAATGATGATTCCGGGCAGCATCCTTAAGAGGATCCAGAGATAACAGAATACCACGGTAAAGGGTTCATGCTTAAAGCAGTAAAAGATATCCGAAACATCCCCCTTTCTGTCATAGGAGATATCATAGGAGATCTTATCCACTCCCGCCGCAAAGAGCACCGATACAATGGACAGGAGCAGGGACAGCGGCAGACTTACAACTATCCCTATCCCCGGTATGGGAAAGAAGCTGTCAAGCCCGGTGACCAGACTCAAAGGCGTAGTCAGGAGGTTTAATATCAGCGAATATAATATGTAGGCACCTATAACAGTGCCGTAGTTTCCAAGGAGTTTCGTCCGGGCCTCTGCCCTGTATTCTCTATTGCTTCTCATCATTTTACCCAATAATTATGCCGGCCGTTTTACTGACCGGCATCTCATTCTGTTTAACTGTAACTCCGTCATACCGCAACGGAAAGATTCATTCCCGAGAGCAGCCCCCTGTCCCTCTCCTTCTGGTTCTTCATGTAGGGGTTCTTTTCATTGGGATACTCTATCTTTGTATTGGTCTCTCCTCCGCTCACAAAGCTTCTGCCGCATTCGGGGCATATACCCATCTTCAGCCTTACAGAGGCCTGCAGTACCTTTCCACCGTCCTCGGCAGCCTTTTTATATGCATTGGAAACATGTTCACCCTCATGGGCCCGTACTGCGCTGGGGGCAGCTTCCGGAGAGATATGCGCTGCGGATTTGAAGGACACCATCTCGTCGGAGCCGTCCTGATACTTTCTCTCTTTACAGGTCTCGCACTGCGCCGGAGAGGACTTATGGGCTCCGATGACCTTTGTGGATTCACCGGGGTTCAATATAGGCTTTTCAGCCTGTTCCGGCGAAGATACACCGGGCACAGCGGAAACAGGGGCGCCGAAATCATAAGCGGAACTTCCGTATCCGCCAAAGGGATTGCCGTAAAATCCGGCACTGATACCGTCTATCATGATCCGCCTCCTTTCTCAAGTGCCCGATCCCCGAAGGATCAGATGAAAGACCCGCTGTTCTGTATCTCCTGATACATTTCATTGAATTCTTTATAATAATCGTCAAACACACCCGGATTGCCAAGGAAGAAATGCACTGCCGATGCAATGACCAGCACAAGGAGCACCATGCTTATGGCACCCATGAACATCCCTATCTTCCCTCTTAAAGCAATACCGTTTTCCCCGGATGACAGAAAAGCCAGAACTATGGCTGTGGCTCCGAACATAAAGGGCGGAAATACAAAAACAAAACCAAGCGCCGCCATCACTCCGAGGATAAGGGAGGCTGTCGCCAGTCCCTCGCCCGGGTCTCTGTTCTTCACTCCGGACACTGCTCCGGGATCCTCATACGAACCGTTCATTTCTCTTCTCTTCCAAAATCATAAAATTCCGACCTTATTATACTTCATCCGACCAGAATTATCAAGAGGCCCCGGCTTTCTCAGCCGCCTTTCAGCTGCCTTTCGCATCCGGCATCATCCCCGGCATACCTCAAGGCTCTTTCCTACCTTTTGACATGCCGCCCGCTTCTGTTACCGGCATACCGCAAAGCACTTTCCAGCCTTTTGACATGCCGCACGCTTCCAATTCTGGCATGCCTAAAAGCACTTTCCCGCCTTTTGACATGCTGCACGCTTCCAATCCCGGCATGCCTCAAGGCACTTTCCCGCCTTTTGACATGCCGCCCGCCTCTTCTACCGGCATGCCTCAAGGCACTTTCCCGCCTTTTGACACGCCGCCTGCCTCTGCTACCGGC
>JAFVEU010000085.1 GCA_017475845.1 Lachnospiraceae bacterium
ATCAAGTTTTACAAGCTCGGCATCCTGTAATATCTCCGCCGCATATTGCTAAGATTTTCACGACCTGCTATAACCCACATAATACCGGGTATGCATTCCACTACCTCTGCAAGCCTTTTTTCAGACATATAACTTTTATCCGCTCTCTCTATGCTTACCTATATCCTCAGAATGCCCATAAATACTAAGTTCAATGCATCCCTGCTTTTTCATCAAGCTTCGAATTTAAACCCCATCCCCCAGATGGTCTTGATGCATTCTCCCTTTTCGCCCATTTTTGAGCGGAGCTTTTTTACGTGAGTGTCAATGGTGCGGGCATCGCCGAAATAGTCGTAATTCAAGACGTTGTTTAAGATCTTTTCCCTTGACAGGGCTATGCCCTTATTTGACATGAAATAAAGAAGGAGTTCAAACTCCTTGAAGGACAATTCCACTTCCTTTCCGTCTATCTTAACGGAATGTGCCGCCTGATCGAGGACAATGCCGTCTATCTCGATCTTCTCGTCCTCTGTCTGGGCGTTGCTGCGGCGGAGCAGGGCGTCCACCCGTGCCACAAGGATCTTCGGTGAGAAGGGCTTGGATATATATTCATCCGCCCCCAGGTCAAAGCCCTGGAGCTCATCCCTTTCCTCCCCTTTGGCGGTGAGCATTATGACCGGTACTTTGGAATATTCCCTTATTTCCTTTAATACCTCCCAGCCGTCCATTTTGGGCATCATCACATCGGTAATCACGAGGGCGATGTCCTTGATCTCAAAGAATTTATCCACAGCCTCCGCGCCGTCGGCGGCCTCTATGATCTTATAACCCTTTTTTAAGAGGAAGTCGCTCACCAGCTTCCTCATACGACTTTCGTCATCCGCAACAAGTATCTTTATATCTTCCATACTTATCCCCTTTTTTGGAGAGCCACGGCATTTAAATTCCGCTTCGCGGAGCCGTGGCCTACGTACTGTAAAGTTTTCATAGAAAACTTTACAGTACCAGTCTTATCTGTGCATAGAGAACTTATCCATGGGATAATTTTCAAGATTCTCCAGTATCTTCCTGTAATCTGCCTTTGAAAGCAACGCCTCCCTGGACTTATTGATATCACTGATATTCTTGTGCCTTGAAGGGCCGCCCACGCAACCTCCGGGACAGACCATTCCCTCGATAAAGTCCTCCGGGAGCTTCCCGGCTTTAAGGAGCATCAACGCCTTTTTACACTCCGACCCTCCGGCCGCCTTAAAGAGCTTTATACCCGAGGTGTCCTCGCCTCTCTCCTGCATGCACTCCAGAACAGCTTCGGCAACACCTCCGCTGCCTGCAAATTTCTTTCCCCAGAGGGAAGACTCCTGATAATCCTCGGGAACAGCTTCAAACTTAACATCCCGGGAACGCATGAGAGCCCTGAGCTCTCCGTAGGTTATGACAAAATCCGCATTGTCACGTACCGACTTATCTTGAGCCTCGGATTTCTTTGCTATGCAGGGTCCGATGAAGACCGTGACACAGCCGGGATATATGGTCTTTAAGTATCTGGACACGGCACACATGGGTGATACCGTGGTGGACATATTCTCCTTATACTGCTCCGGGAAGTGCTTCTTTAACATATTGATAAAGGCCGGGCAGCAGGAGGTGGTCATCTTTCTGCCCTCCCTGTAGGCCTCGGACCATTCCTCAGCCTCGAAGGCCGCGGTCATGTCTCCCCCGAGACCCACTTCCACCATGTCCGCAAAGCCTATCTTTTTCAGGCCTTCCTTTATGGACGCCATGGAGATATCCTCACCGAACTGTCCCTCGGTGGCAGGGGCGCACATGGCGATAACTTCCTTTCCGGCCTTGATCTCTTTTATGATATCCACCAGAAAGGTCTTGCTGCCTATGGCTGCAAAGGGACAGCTGTGGATACAGTGTCCGCACTGTATGCATCTATCCTCATCTATCTTGCAGTAACCGTACTCGTCATAGGTTATGGCATCAACGGGGCAGGCCTTTTTACAGGGGCGCACCAGATGCACGATGGCACCGTAGGGACAGGCCTTGGCGCACATGCCGCACTCCTTGCACTTCTTGGGATCTATATGCATATGTGTATCACCGGGGGTGATGGCTGCGAACTTACAGCTGCTTATACAGGGCTTTCCCATACAGAAACGGCAGTTGTCCGTAACGGAATAGGCTGAGATCGGACATTCGTCACAGGCGGGATCTATGACCTGTACTATATTCTTAGAACCGGGATTATATGAGGGAGCCTTGGCATTGGCAAGCTTAACCCTCTGTCTCACGATCTCCCGTTCCTTATATACACAGCATCTGTAATTGGGTTTGGGCCCGGGGATCATCTTAAGGATAAGCTGCTCCACATGCTCCGGATCGTTTTCATCATTCCACTCCAGCCTGCACACCTCTTCCATAACATTGTGCTTGAACCTGTTCATAAGGGAATCATTCGTTACCATAGGCATCTTCCTCCGTAGTGCTTATCCCAAGTCTTTTTTCCTCTTCACGGATCCTGTCTTCCCTCTCCCTCAAGTCCTGTTCCCAGGAGGCGTATTTATTCACCAGAGAATTCTCATAGTTTATGATGTTCGGATTATCCGAAGTGGTGGCAATGACAAACATTGCCGCTACAGCTATGACAAGCAGGATATTGAGTACAAGGGAGAAAAAGAACCTCTCCTCGAAGGGATTCTTCTTCTTTGCCGGAACCACCCTTCTCTTCGGCAGCTCCTCCTCCGTAACGGATTCCTGCCCCAGAGAATACATCCGGTTCAGCTCCAGGGGCTTTACAGCTTCATTATCTATCTCTTCCCTGGAAATGAGATAATCCCTTATCTCCTTAAGGTAATCCAATCCCACCGGAGTAGCAAATATCCTGTTGGAGAGCATCTTTTCATAGATAGTCAGAACACTCTCGGGGTTGTCCATATTCATATGGGCTTCAATATATGCTATTTTCTTCTGCTCGTCTCTCGCCTTATCGGCATCCGCCCGGGAATTGAACTGATATCCCCCAACGACGAGATCGTTAATTTCGGACATGATCTGTCTCCTGTGAAATAGTGAATTTCATTGTACCAAATCGCTTACGCGATGGCTATCGTTAGGTTTTGAGTTTCGCTATCAATCTATGCATCTAAATAAGGTAGCATTGTTTGTCTGAATAAGATATCTTATAGGTCTCGACGCTATAAGAAAGACAACCAAAACTACCTTGATGTACATTCTAACACGCCTTATTGATTATAACAATCACATCC
>JAFVEU010000086.1 GCA_017475845.1 Lachnospiraceae bacterium
GGGATAAATAAATACTACGATTAAGGAGGAAGTGCTATGAGCAAAGGCACCAATGCAGCCAAGACGGAATCCGTTCCTGTAAAAGCCGCAAAACCTGTGGCAAAAGAAGCGGAATTTCCTGTCGAAGTGCTGCGTAAGGACAGTGTAAAGCTGTTCGGAGTAACAACATCTACCTTTGATGGAGCTATGGATGGTCACGAAGGCCCGTTCTCCGTGGCGCAGGCAAAGGAAATCATTGAAGGTTGGAAGAGAGGAGTGGTGAAATAAAATGACCAGTGGAAGATTTGACAAGCTGAACGGGAGAATAAGACCCGGAACATACATCAATGTGGACGCAAAGGCAGATCCTGCCGTCACATACGGTTCGAGAGGTAATGTCCTTATCCCCTTGGATAATAACTGGGGACCTGATGCCACGATCATAAAGATCACGGCAGATAGCATTACGGAGCATGATGCGGAGCTCGGAAACAGCGTAGGAAACATCCTTCTGTTGAATGAGGCTTTCAAGGGAGCGAGTACCGTTTTGGTATATAACTTCAACAAGGGAACAAAGGCCACAAAGACCATAACCCTTCAGGAAGCATCCGGCGACGATCCTGCTGTAACACTTACGGCGACAGCCAAGTATAACGGTACCAGAGGAAACGATCTCAAGGTTAAGTCAGTAGCAAATGCAGACAGCACTTTCACAGTTACTATCCTTCTGGATACTGTTACCGTGGAAGAGTTCGAGGGACTTACTACTATTGCAGGCCTCGCAGCTGCAGGCAGCCAGTACATTGACTTTACTGGCTCAGAGGGCGGAGCCCTTGCTGCTTTCGCAAGCACATCCCTTACGGGTGGAACAAGCACCGCCATGCAGAATACTGATGTGGCAACCATGCTGGATGCGGCAGAGAATGAGAACATAAGTGCTATGGCGTTCCCCTTCTCGGATGCCTCCTTAAAGGCGGCAGCTGTTTCCAAGGCGAGGTATCTCAGGGATTCGGTTGGAAAGACCTTCCAGATAGTTGTTGCGGATTATGCAACAGCAGATTATGAGGGCGTTATCAATGTCACGAATGCGTACAAGAGATCTGATGGAACAAGCCTCACCCATGTGCAGGCAACCGCTTATGTCGCTGCTATAACCGCAGCAGGAACAGAACTGATATCCAACACCTATAAGGTGGTTCCGGATGCGGAAGAGGTTGTGGATAAGAAGACCAACGAGCAGGCTGAGGTTGCTCTTAAGGCCGGAGAGTTCTTCTTCACACAGGACGGAGATCAGGTAATAGTGGAGCAGGATATCAACTCCCTGCATACTTTCACTTCAACCAGGACGAAGTCCTATAGCAAGAATAAGGTGATAAGGGTATATGATGCTGTTTCTGATACCCTGCGTCAGACATTCCCTCCTAACAGGTTCTCAAATTCTCCTGTAGGATGGGATCTTATGGATGGACTCTGCCAGACTATCCTCAAACACTATCTTGAAGAGGATGCCATCAAGGATGTAAACCTTGCGAATGATTTGAAGGTTAACAGGGCAGACAGCACCGGAGACAGCGTTTATTTTGACGCATGGATTCATGCAGTGGATGCAGCTGAAAAGCTGTACTTCAACGTTAATACGGATTAAGGAGGTATAAGAACAGATGTCAGATAAGGTTGATCTTAGGAATCATATTGACTGCACCCAGGGTAAGGTGTTCCTCGATGGTGAGGAATGTACAGATGCGACGTCCTACTCTATCATATTCACTCCTATAATCAGCTCCACAAAGACGCTCGGACACACCGGAGAGGATACAAGATGGAAAGGTCATAATATCAAAGTTAACTTATCGGAATACCGTTCAAAGCCGTGGCTAAAGAATGCAATAAAGAACTACTTGGAGAATGGGAAGACCCCTGTTTTCACAATCCAGGGAATGGATATGGACACCCAGTCGGATTATTATGCCGATTATGGCGGACAGACCGTGACGGTAACAGGTTGTGTGCCGATCGGGGATATCACGGTGCTGGCACAGGATGTAAACTCTGAATTCATGCAGGATACCATTACCTTCGCTGGCAAGGATCTCAGTTTCAGCGGTGGAAAAGAGTCGGAAGGCTGAGAATAATATGTTTACTAATGACAAGGGCGCTCTTAACCGGGCGCCCTCTTTTTATGGAGGAAAATACTATGGCAGAAAAGACAAATGCAGCTTCAAACAAGAGCTTGAAATATTTTATGAGGGATCTTTCCGAAAAGGAAGAAATTGTGGAGATCCCCGGAGTGGAAAGATATAAGGATGAAGAAGGGAATATCATTCCTTTCCAGGTGCGTGTCCTCAGTCAGAAAACGATAATGGACATATACGACAAATACAAGAAGAAAGAGATTGCTTATGACAAAAAAGGGCACCCTATCGTGAATAGCGGAGAGGTTGCTTTTATCGTGGATAATGATGCAGGAAGGGCTACAAGAAGGATCATGGTTGAAGCCCTGATTTATCCCAACCTTAAAGACAAGGAGCTGATGGATCACTATAAGTGCCCCAGCTTTGACGATATGCCCTATTTCATATTTCCCAAAGCAGATGAATATGCCGAGGTGCAGAAGAATGTCCTGATCGCCCTTGGCATTAGTTCACCTGATGAAGGAGAAGAAAAGCCGGACGAGATTGACGAAGCAAAAAAATGATTCGCTCTGACGGATTAGCTAACTGGGCCCATGTTTTGTGGCAGAAGCATGGGCTCCGGATGGAAGATTTTTATAAAATGCCGTCATATCGGCAGAGTTTATACATTGCGTCAGAGCAGGTGCTAATAGAGGATAGAAAAAAACTGCAAAATTCATAATAATAACGGAGGTGGTGAAAAATGGCTGCAAATTTATCTGTCACTATGAAGCTGATAGACCAGATGAGCCAAAAGCTGGAATCAATAGCGAACGGTGGTGAAAAACTCAGTAACAATTTCACTCAGATGGGAAATCAGGCAGACGCAGCTTTTGAGAAAGCCACCGCCGGTACTCAAAAGGTTAGCGA
>JAFVEU010000087.1 GCA_017475845.1 Lachnospiraceae bacterium
AGAACGTCAAAAAGGACAGTGCGGGAAAGGATCTCCATATAGGGGACAAGGTGGTCACCTGCATGATCTTCAGGGATGATCCCGAGATCACAATGTTTGACATGAACAAGCAGAACGTGGGGGAATCGGATGTTTACGGGCTTCTTCCGGATGATGAGTTTCACCTTAACGGATGGTTCTCCGATTACATTTTTATAAGGGGCGGCTCAACGGTATTTAACGTAAGCGACCTGGATCTGGACAGCAGGATCCTTATCGAGCCCTCGGCAGTGCTTGTTCACGCAGTGGAGAGAGCGAAGAGTACAAACATACTCCGTTTCAATTCCCGTGTGGCGGTACAGGGCTGCGGTCCCATAGGACTTCTTTGCATAGCGGTCCTCCGGACCATGGGGATAGAGAATATCACCGCCATCGACGGCAATGTAAAGAGACTTGAATTCGCAAAGAGACTGGGAGCCGGGAGTACGGTAAACTTCAATGATTTCCAGGGGATCGAGGCTCTCACAAAGGGAGTGTACGATTCCTTTGGCGGACATCTTGCCGATTTTGCATTCCAGTGCACGGGAAATCCGAAAGCACATGCCAATATCTATAAGTTCATAAGGAACGGCGGCGGACTTTGCGAGCTCGGTTTCTTTGTAAACGGCGGAAACGCAGAGATCAATCCTCATTTTGACCTCTGTTCCAAAGAAATAAATCTGGTGGGTTCCTGGGTATATACCTTAAGGGATTACGGCACCACCTTTGATTTCCTGAAACGCGCAAAGGCCATAGGGCTTCCCGTTTCGGAACTCATTACACATCGCTTCCCGCTTCAGGAACTAAATGAAGCGCTTAAAACAAACCTGGCCATGACCGGATTAAAGATCGCCATAGTCAATGTGCCGTAAGGTTTTCAGTGAAAACTTTACGGTACGCAGGCCACGGCTCCCTTATCCTGCATATATGATGCGGGATGCCGCCCCGGCGAGGGGCGATGCGGATTTAAATGCCGTGGCTCTCAATAGCCGGAGATAGATGAAACTGTAAACTTATTTCAGCGTGATAAACGGAGTGATAATGGAACATAAGGCTGTAGGGCTTTTAGAGGTATTCGGACTGGTCTGCGCATTCCTGGCAGCAGATGCGGGATGCAAGGCAGGAAACGTTACTCTGGAGGTCTTTGATAAAAACAAACCGGCAAATGCGGATTCCCTTCCCGTGCCCCTTCTTGTGACCATAAAATTCAGAGGTGCGGTTTCGGATGTGAGGGAAGCCATGGCGGCTGCGGAGGAGGTGGCAAAAAAGACCACCGGAGTAATATGTTCCTACATTATTCCAAGTCCCACGGAAGACACGGAAAAGATGTTAAAGATCAGCGCGCTGGATAAAAGCTGAAAACGAAAAGCAAAGCGAAAGACACCACATTAAAAAAGACTACAGGAGGAAAAAACATGTCACAGTCACTTGAAGCATTAGGAATGGTTGAGACCAGAGGTCTCACGGCAGCTATTGAGGCAGCGGATGCCATGACAAAGGCTGCAGAGGTAACCCTTATCGGAACAGAGAAGATCGGTTCCGGGCTGGTAACGGTAATGGTAAGGGGCGATGTAGGTGCCGTTAAGGCTGCAGTTGAGGCAGGCACGACAGCAGCATCAAGGCTCGGTGAGCTTGTAGCTACCCACGTGATCCCCAGACCTCATAATGACGTTGAGATGATCCTGCCTAAATTTAAGGCATAATATGCGACGCACCTGAAAAACGGTACGCAGGAAAAGGGAGAATGATCAGGAGATGAGCAGTGCTTATGGATTCATAGAAATAAGCGGAGTGGCAGCAGCCGTTGATGTGCTGGATATCATGTGCAAGGCAGCGGATGTGAGCCTTGCCACCTGGGAGAGAAAGCTGGGAGGCAGGCTTGTGACGCTGGTGGTGGAAGGAAACGTTGAGGCTGTTAAAACCGCTGTTGAGGCCGGTGTGGACAGCTTTAATGTGAGAAAGCCGGCGGTATACGGAGTGCTCCCGAATCCTCATCCCGAGATCAGAAGGATAGTGGCCATTTCGGCCTCAAGGTTTAAGGGCAGGGGAGAAGAGGTTTCGGGATCGAAGATGCTGGGACAGGATCCCCCGGACTTTAACATAAAAGAACAGATGAGCACAGATGAAGAATCAAAAATAAGGAGGAAATAATAATGGCACAGTCACTTGAAGCATTGGGATTAATAGAAACCAGAGGTCTGGTAGCAGCGATCGAAGCAGCGGATCAGATGTGCAAGGCAGCTAATGTTACCCTGATCGGTACAGAGAAGATCGGTTCCGGACTGGTAACGGTAATGGTAAGAGGAGACGTAGGAGCGGTTAAGTCTTCGGTAGAGGCAGGAGCAAATGCGGCATCCGGACTTGGCGAGCTTATTGCTTCCCACGTGATCCCCAGGCCCCATAATGATGTGGAGATGATCCTTCCGAAGCTTAAGGCGTGATAAAAGGAAAGGTGGGGTAAGACTTGGACAGCAGAAGTGTAGAATACATTACAAGACTGGTCATAGAGGCCATTAACAGCGGGGAAAACAGCACTAAAATGGCTGTCCCCGTTGGTGTATCCGCACGGCACATTCACCTTTCACAGTCGGATGTGGAGAAACTGTTCGGACCCGGTTATGAGCTTACTAAGAAGAAGGAGCTGATGGGCGGACAGTGGGCTGCCAACGAGCAGTGTACCCTGGTGGGACTGAAGCTCAGAGCTATTGAAAACGTAAGGATCTTAGGACCTGTGAGGAAATCCTCACAGGTGGAGATATCCGCTACGGACGCAAGAACCCTTGGAGTGAACGCTCCCTTAAGGCAGAGCGGCGACACAAAGGGTTCTGCAGCAATAGCCCTGGTGGGACCAAAGGGGGCTATTTACTTAAATGAGGGATGCATTGTGGCAGCAAGGCACATCCACATGACACCTGCCGAAGCCTTAAACGCAGGATTAAAGGACGGGGACTTTGTTTCCGTGAAGATGGGAAATGAAAGAGGCGCAGTCCTTGATAATGTAAAGATACGTGTGGACGAATCCTTCTCCCTGGAAATGCATATCGATACAGACGAAGCAAATGCCTGTCAGATCAAACAGGGTGACGTGGCTTATATCGTCTGATGAGGTAATAGTCTGAACAGAATGCTTCAGACTTTCATCGGTGACGAAGCAGGCACGTCACCGAGGTGTATGCCTGCCTGCGGCAAGGTACGATACATGATCATCGGAACTGTTATGGGCAGTATTTTTTCTACCCGGAAAAGTGAAAAACTGGTCGGAAATAAGTTTATGATCGTCCGTCCCGAAAAGACAATGAGTGGAAATGGAAACGATCTCATCGCCATTGATATAATCGGCGCAGGTATCGGTGAAAAAGTGCTGGTGGCTACAGGCTCCGCAGCGCGGATCGGCTGTGATATGGCTGACGCTCCGGTGGATGCCGCGATCGTTGGCATTGTGGATGAAGGACAGGATGGCATGGAGGTCATATCTTAATGACTCTTGCTGAACTTAAAGAAATAGCAAAAAAAGGCGGTGTAGTGGGAGCCGGCGGTGCCGGCTTCCCCTCCTATGCCAAAATGACCGATAAAGCGGACACTGTGATACTTAACTGCGTGGAATGCGAGCCCCTGCTTAAGCTTCACAGGCAGCTTCTTGCGCTCCATGCCTCAGAGATAGTTGAGATGCTTAATCTCGTGAGGGAGAGCCTTAATGCTGCGGAAGCGGTCATCGGGATAAAAAGTGAATATAAAGAGACCATCGACGCTCTTAAGGGTGTAATGGATAAATACGATAAAGTAAGGATCCATGAGCTTAGGGCAGCTTATCCCATGGGGGATGAGGTTGTGCTGATCTATGAGGTGACAGGAAGGGTGATAAGCCCCGGAGGACTTCCCATAGACGAAAACGTGGTGGTCTTTAACGTGGAGACCATGTACAACATGTACCGGGCGGCCTTTGAGGAGAAAAGCGTTTCCGACAAGCTGGTCTCCATAGTTGGAGAGATAGACAGTCCGAAGACCTTAAGGCTCCCCCTTGGCATGAAAGTTAAGGATGCCGTGATGGCAGCGGGAAAAGTCACCACGGACAAGCCGGCTTATTTAATGGGCGGCCCCATGATGGGGAGGATCGGTTCCGAAAACACTGTGATCACAAAGACCACAAACGCCATAATAATACTTCCCGAAGATCATAAACTGATCCGGAGTGCGGACAAGGATATAGGGAACGAAAAAAGAAGAGCGTCCTCGGCCTGCTGCCAGTGCAGGACCTGTACGGATCTATGCAGCCGCCATGCCCTGGGGCACCCCATTGAGCCCCACCGGATCATGAGGGCAGTGGCAAATAACGATGCTTCGGACCTGTCGGTCTTTGTAAATGCAATGTATTGCAGCGGCTGCGGCATCTGTGAAAAATATGCCTGCCCCCAGGGTCTTTCACCGAAGACCATTATCCAGGAATTCAAGGCTGCCCTGAGAAAGGGCGGCGTGAAGATGGAGAAGACTGCTCCGGGAAGTGTTTCCGGGGGACGGGAAGAGAGAAAGGTGCCTGTTCACAGGCTTTCTCACCGGCTGGGTCTTGGGGTCTATGACAGGGAGGCACCGATAGATGATGAATGTAAAGGCGCTTCCATGGTAAAGATCCCTCTGTCACAGCATATAGGAAAACCGGCGGAAGCCCGGGTGAATGCAGGGGACAGGGTTAAAAAAGGACAGCTTATTGCTGAAGCAGCCGAAGGTTTATCCGTAAATATCCATTCTTCCATAGACGGAGTAGTAACGGCAGTTACGGACAGCGAAATAACCATAAAGGGAAATTAAGGAGTTGAAATGGGAAGAGCGATAGGAATGGTGGAATGCACAACGGTATCCACAGGGTTCATGGCGGCGGACGACATGTCGAAGACCGCCGAGGTGGAGCTTTTACAGGCTGAGGTCACCTGCCCCGGAAAATTCGTGATCCTTGTAACCGGAGAGATTTCCGCAGTGAGGGCGTCGGTGGACAGGGCTCAGGCCGCTTATGAAGATAAGATCATCGACACCTTTGTGCTGGGTAATCCTCATGATTCGATCTTTCCGGCAATATACGGCACCAATGAAGCCGGGAAGATGGAAGCTCTCGGAGTGCTTGAGACCTATGATGTGGCAGCGCTCATAGTGGCAGCGGATACGGCTGCAAAGACTGCGATCGTTAAGCTTCTGGAGCTGAGGCTGGCAAAGGGAATGTGCGGAAAAAGCTATATGACCCTTACCGGATCGGTCTCTGCAGTCAGGGCGGCCATCGATTCCGCAAAGGCGGCTGCAGGAGAAAAGGGCATGTTCCTAGACGAGGCAGTTATTGCAAGACCTTCAGACTCTCTTATACCTTTCATCTTTTAGGACAGTAATGAAGGCTTTATCGTAAACGGGGGGACGGATGCTTTTAGCGGAAAGACGAAACCTTATAATCCTGGAATTGCAGGAAAATAAAAAGGTGGTTGTAAGCGAGCTCAGCAAGAAGTTCAATGTGTCTGAGGAAACCATAAGGCGTGATCTGGATAAGCTCTCGGAGGAGGGCCTTGTGGTAAAGGGTTACGGCGGAGCCGTATTGAAAGAAGATTACGGCATGGAGCTGCCCTTTAATGTGAGATACAAAATGAATCCGGAGGGGAAGAAAGTCATAGCGGAGCTGGCTGTGCAGGAGATCTCCAACAGGGATTATATTTCCCTTGATGCTTCATCCACCACGGTTTTCCTTTCCAGGGTCATCCGGGGAAAGCAGTTTGAAAAGCTTACGGTCATTACCAATTCCGTGGAGAATGCTATAACCCTTTCTTCGGCTCCCGGATGTGAGCTGGTGCTCTCCGGCGGAACTCTCCACTCTGACAGCATGTCCCTTATGGGAGCAAAGGCCATCGAATCGATCTCTGCCTATCATGTGAACAAGGCTTTCATATCCTGCAACGGTCTCGACATGGAAAGAGGGATCACGGAAGGAAATGATGAAGTGGTGAGCATGAAGCAGGCCATCATAAATGCAGCTGAAAGTGTGATACTCCTTATTGACTCCGATAAGTTTGACAAGGTTTCCTTTTCGCAGGTATGTGATATCTCACGGATCGAAATGCTGATAACGGACAGGAAACCTGAGGATCACTGGCTTGAAAGCTTTTATGAAAAGGACATAAAGGTTAAATACCCGGGAGCGGAGTAATGCTGCTCTCCCGGTAAAAGGATAACGGTGAACGGGATATGAAGAGATATAACAGCGAACCTGTTAAAAAATCAGAAAGAATAACAAGACTTGTACAGCATCTTTTTCATAAGATGCCTGAGATCGAGGCTGCAAGGGCGGAGCTTATCACAGAGTCCTATATGGAAACGGAAGAGTTTCCGGAGACTACCAGAAAGGCTCTGGCCTTTAACCATATCTTAAAGAATCTTCCCATCATAATCCGTCCGGAGGAGCTTATAGTGGGAAGCACCACCATTGCCCCCAGAGGCTGCCAGACCTATCCGGAATTCTCTTATGAATGGCTGGAAGCCGAGTTTGATACCGTGGAGCACCGGTCTGCGGATCCTTTTTATATCTCGGAGGATACAAAGAGAAGGCTTAAGGCGGTAAATCCATACTGGAAGGGAAAGACCACATCGGAGCTTGCAAGGGCTTATATGGCGCCGGAGACCATCCGCGCCATGGAGCATAATGTCTTCACTCCCGGTAATTATTATTATAACGGAGTTGGCCATGTAAACGTCCACTATGACCGGGTCATAAATGAAGGTCTTGAAGGGATCATGAACCGGGCTTCATCGGAACTGTCCCGCCTTACGGTATGTGACAGCGAGTATGCCGTAAAGAGAAGGTTTTTAGAGGCTGTTATCATTTCCTGCAATGCGGTCTGTGAATATGCAAAAAGATACAGTGCTCTTGCAAAGGAGGAGGCGGCAAAGGAAGGGAATGAAAAGAGAAAGGCAGAATTGCTGAAAATATCCGAGGTCTGCGCCCATGTTCCCCTCCACCCCGCAAGAACCTTCCATGAAGCCTGCCAGGCATTCTGGTTCGTGCAGCAGACCCTGCAGATAGAGTCTTCGGGGCATTCCATCTCCCCGGGGCGTTTCGATCAGTATATGTATCCCTATTATGAAGCTGATATAAAGAAGGGGATCATGACAAGAGAAGAGGCCCAGGAGCTTATAGACTGCGTATGGGTTAAATTAAATGACCTTAATAAGTGCAGGGACGCCCTGTCTGCCGAAGGCTTTGCGGGATATTCCCTGTTCCAGAATCTGATCGTTGGAGGACAGACTGTAGAAGGGGAGGATGCTACAAACGACCTGTCATTTATGTGTCTTGATGCCACAAAGCATGTGTTCCTGCCCCAGCCCTCCATTTCCATAAGGGTCTGGAACGGATCTTCCCATGATCTTCTCCTCCGGGCGGCCGAGGTCACAAGGACAGGTATAGGTTTTCCGGCATACTATAATGACGAGATCATAATTCCCTCCATGATGAAGCGGGGCATACCGGAATCAGACGCCAGGAATTACAGCATAATAGGCTGCGTGGAGCCCCATGTGCCGGGAAAAGAGGACGGATGGCACGATGCTGCTTTCTTTAATATGGTGCGCCCTCTGGAAATGGTATTTTCAAACGGATACGATAAGGGGGAGGAAGCCTCTATCCACACCGGGGATGTTACGAAGTTCAGTTCTTACGAGGAATTCAAGGCTGCCTATAAAAAGCAGATGGATTATAATATCGCTCTGCTCGTCAATGCAAATAACGCTATCGACAGGGCACATGCGGAGAGAAGTCCTCTTCCCTTTGAATCTGCCCTTATCGATGACTGCATAGGAAAGGGAAAACCTCTGCAGAGCGGCGGGGCGGTCTACAGCTTTACGGGTCCCCAGGGCTTTGGTATCGCCAATGTGGCCGACTCCCTTTATACGGTAAAGAAGCTGGTATTTGAGGAGAAGGCTTTCACTCTTTCAGAGCTGAAGCGGGCCATGGAGATGAATTTCGGAAAGGGCTTTGATGAGATCACCGCAAGGGAAACAGCTGAAGAGGCAGCTAAAGCTGTAAGAGAAAAGGGCGGAGAAGTGACAGAGAAGCTTATCCGGGATGTGATAAGCGATGTGCTTAATATGGAGCTTCCTGCGGATGAAAAGCAGAGATACGAAGAAATATGGCAGATGATCGACGACCTTCCAAAGTACGGCAATGATGTGGACGAGGTGGATCTCATTGCCAGGGAAGCTGCATATTACTATACAAAACCCCTTCCGGAGTATAAGAACCCCAGGGGAGGGATCTTCCAGGCAGGGCTTTATCCGGTGTCGGCAAACGTCCCTCTAGGAGCCCAGACAGGAGCCACGCCGGACGGAAGGCTTGCCCACATGCCGGTGGCAGACGGGGTTTCCCCCACCAACGGAAAAGACCTTCACGGTCCCACGGCATCCTGTAATTCCGTGGCAAGGCTGGATCACGCTGACGCATCAAACGGCACTCTCTTTAACATGAAGATCCATCCCACGGCAATGAGCGGGGAAAAGGGACTTGAGAATTTTGTATCCCTTGTCAGGGGATTCTTTGACCAGAAGGGGATGCACATGCAGTTTAATGTAGTTGATAAAGAGACTCTGCTGGATGCCCAGAAGAACCCCGAGAAGTACAGGGGGCTGGTGGTAAGGGTTGCGGGCTATTCCGCGCTTTTTACCACGCTTTCAAAATCACTGCAGGATGATATCATAAGAAGAACGGCACAGGGGCAGTACAGATGACCATGAAAGATCAGCCATATTTAAATGTAAAGGGAAGGATATTTGATATCCAGAGATATTCCATTCATGACGGTATCGGTATCAGAACCATCGTTTTCTTAAAGGGCTGCGCCTTAAGGTGCAGGTGGTGCTGCAACCCCGAATCCCAGAATTACGAGATGGAAGAGATGACCTTAAACGGCCGCAGGAAGGTCTGCGGACAGGATATAACGGTGAGAGAGGTCATGGAGACCGTGAAAAGGGATATGCCCTATTACAGCCGGTCAAATGGCGGCCTTACCCTTTCGGGGGGAGAGAGCCTTTTGCAGATCGACTTTGCCGAGGCTCTGCTCAGGGCCGGAAAGGATCTGGGGGTAAATACGGCATTGGAGAGCATGGGCTATGCAGACTTTTCAAAGATAAGGCGGATACTTCCTTTTCTTGATACATACCTTTATGACATCAAGCACATGGATCCAAAGAAGCATAAGGAGTGGTGCGGAAAGGAAAACACCCTTATGGTGGAAAATGCGAGAAGGGTTGCCGAATCGCGCCGGACAGAGCTTATAATCCGCGTGCCTGTGATCCCGGGCTTTAATGATACGGAAAAAGAGATACTGGATATTGCCCATTTTGCGGATTCACTTCCCGGAGTTGAAGAGATCCATCTTCTGCCCTACCATAATTTCGGGGAAGGGAAATACAGCGGACTTATGAGACCCTACCCCATGGGGGATGCAAAGACTCCTTCTCCGGAAAAAATGCTTTTATTTAAGGGGAGCGTGGAAAGAGAAACGAATCTTCGCTGCCAGATAGGCGGATAAAAGGCCGGATTATTTATGACAATTCTTATCGTGGACGATGAGGATCTGACCCGCAGAGGGCTGATCTCATCCATAAAAAACCTGGAGCTTCCCATAACGGATCTTTACGAAGCCGATGATGGCTTAAAGGGAGTGAGGGTTGCAACCGAAAAACGACCTGACATCATCTTAAGTGATATCCGTATGGCAAAGATGTCGGGAATAGATATGGTGGATGAATTAAAGGAAAGACTTCCCGATTCCGCCTTTATTTTTATGAGCGGATATTCCGACAGGGATTATCTGAAGGCCGCCATACGCTTAAAAGCGGTGAGTTTTATTGAGAAGCCCATTGACTTAAAAGAGCTGGAAAGCGTTCTCATGGAAGCCATAAGGACCATTGAAGACCTTAAGTTCAGCCATGAGTCAAAGCTTCTCCACAACAGGGCGGCATCAAGGCAGCTGGCCCTTCGTCTAACCCTGTCTCCCGAAGAAGCGGGGGATCTTCCCGGGGAGCTTTCAGAGGGCTCTGTCAGCGATATGGTGAAAAAAAACAGGTATGTCACCACATTTATCGTAAAGACCGTGCAGAGCTTAAGCCTTATGGACGCTGAAGAGAAAAAGCGCATCAATGACGCTTTCGACGCCTTTTTGTCCGGAATGCGCTGCGCTGAAATAAACATGGAAAAGCATGACCAGCATCTGGTGTACCATGTTTTTTCTCCGGAAAGACTTGAAAAGAACAGGATAGAACGTATAGGAAAGGCCCTGAAGGAAGCATTGGGGGAGAAAAGATTCTTTATCTCCGCGGGACAGTCTGTCTCCGGGATGGAGAAAGCCTTTGTTTCCTACAATCAGGCGGTGGTTCTCCTTCAGTCGGCGTTTTTTAACGATTACGGCTGCATAATCTTTGACAGCAAGGAGGAGCTGCTGCCGGCACCGAAGGTACTGCCTGATCCGTCGGGAGCCTATCTTCTCGCCCTTTTATCGGGAGATGCTGCAAAGGTCAGGGAAACAGAGGAGCAGATCGAAAGATCCCTGTCAGACAGCAGGAATCTGATGCCGGATCAGGTGAGGGATATATATTACAAGCTCTTTATTTCGATATATGATGCATATAAAAAGCTGTCCATATATCCGGAGAACGCTTTTGCAAGCTCGGAATCCCTTCTGTCCTTCGTGCAGGAGCGCAACACCTTAAAAGAGCTTTCGGATGCCCTAAGGGAAAGGTCGGAGGAGCTGCTTTCTTCCATGGAGAAGGATGAATCCGAAAACCCCGTTGTCCTTGAAATAAAGGTTTTTATTTCAAGAAACTATTCCAGGGAGAATCTGTCGGTTAAGGAGATCAGTGAACATGTTCATCTGTCTTCGACCTATATCTGCACTCTTTTCAAGAATGAAACCGGGGTGACCTTAAACCAGTACATAACCCTTTACAGGATGGATAAGGCAAAGGAGCTTTTATCCGACCCGAAGAATAAGATCGCGGATATTTCCGCTAAAGTCGGGTATTCCGACGGGAACTACTTCG
Source organism: Lachnospiraceae bacterium (assembly GCA_017475845.1). Classification (GTDB taxonomy): domain Bacteria; phylum Bacillota; class Clostridia; order Lachnospirales; family Lachnospiraceae; genus NK4A144. The sequence goes on from JAFVEU010000087.1 coordinate 11,077, forward strand.
GAAAATCCTTTAAGAAGACTGTCGGCATGACTCCGGGAGAATACCGGGCCCAAGTGATAATATGAAAAAAAGCTTCAATCCGGTCCGTTATTTTCTGACGGATCTCCGCTTCTCAAAAAAACTGATCATTTCCTTCCTCCTGCTTCTGCTCATTCCCACAGCAGCGGTTTCGGTCCTTATGTACGGGGAGATCACGGATCTGGTGGTGACCGATACTGTCAACAATTACGCTCAGCTGTCCGAGCAGACCACCAATACGGCGAACACCATTACACGAAGGATACGGAATGTGGCGGATATGTTAAAAAACGATTCCTACCTCCGGGAGACAGTAATGCACCCCGCTTTTTCCCATACCGATGACATCGAATATTCAGAGATATTGAGGGATTCCTTTATGACCTTCATAGATTCATATAAGGAGGATCCCCTGGTAAAGGACATCCGTATCTATCTTGACACTCCTTATAAGGATCTGTATGAAAACTCGGGACAGGGCGATGTTTTCCAGTCCATGAGCCTTACAAAAGGAACCTACTGGGGCGGCATCATGAGTACCAATAAGACCGACACCCTGTTTTGCGCACCCTTTTACCTCTCCAACAGGGAAA
>JAFVEU010000088.1 GCA_017475845.1 Lachnospiraceae bacterium
CAGTCCCTTGATCACCTTCTCTGCCAGAAGCCGGTTTCTTTTACTGATGTTCTCGTTCATTTTACCTTTTCCTTTCTTCCCCCCAACAGTAATTCATAGTTGTCTTTCGAGTATATCATATCAGTGTACGTTTTAGTTGTTTTTAAAATGGTTTTTTGATTGACGGTCGGGAGAAGCAAGCATCTGCAGACACAACCCCGGGACCGGCCCTACGCCAAACTCTCCACCAACTGCGGCTATGCACGCAGGACGTTCACTTAGGATTTGTTCACATCCTGCGTGCTGACCCGCAGTGGGTGGCATATTTTGTCTGGGCGGTCCTGAAAGGGTTGTGCTGCAGATGTTCACTTCCCCCCGCCCTGATTTCGAAAAGCATTTGTATATTCAACATTCTACTGTGAGTCAGGATAAACGCGCCGGACCTTCCCGGAAGCGTATTGGCTGCATATCCAAAAGCAAATCCCTTTATCGGAACCGCAGACAAAATATGCCGCTTACGAAATCCCGGCACACAGTCCAAGAGCCATACGGCCGACGCAAAATGTGCCAGTGGCACATTTTGAGCACCGCTTAGATGCGCTTAGCGCATCTGGTGCCGAAGCTGTGTGCCCGGATTTCGTTGGCGGAGAGTTTGGCGTGACGCGTTCCGCAGGGTTTGCGTTGGATATGCAGTTAATACGCGGGGAAGGGTTGGTGCGTTTATCCCACCAAAGCGATGGGCTATGTGTCTGACATTGATAATGTTTCACGTGAAACATTGTAGTATGTTCCGACAAATATACCACTACGATGTTTCACGTGAAACATATTTGTATAACACTTCCAACTGTCCACAATAATGTTTCACGTGAAACATTAGATGTGACATGTTTACCTTAACGGTGACTTTGACGGAACACCTGCTTTCCGGGGATATTTCTTTGGAGTTGGTTTCTCCTTTTGAATGATGATAAGCGTTCTGGAATCTCCATCCGGCAGAGCGTATTCATAAAGGATATCAACGCATCCACCCATCTGATCAATTGCGACTTCCGCTTCCTTAAGCTCATCTACTCCTGAAGAACCTTTATATGATATAAACTGTCCGCCGGATTTCACAAAGCCCAGGGCATATTCCGAAAGAACAGAAAGATTTGCGACAGCTCTGGATACCACAAGATCATATTGCTCCCTGTACCCGGAGTCATGAGCCAGATCTTCAGCTCTGCCGTGAAGAACAGAGATGTCACGAAGACCGAGAGTATCAATCACTGTCCGGATAAAACTTAGTTTCTTATTAACGGAATCAACAAGGAGAAATTCCGACCCGGGGAAAAATATCTTAAGTGGAATCCCGGGAAAACCCCCGCCTGTTCCCAGATCAAGGATCTTGTCCCCTTCATGTATCACGTGAAACATTATAGGGGCAAGGGAATCTGCGATGTGTTTTTTCATAAAATCATCATGGTCAGTAATAGAGGTAAGGTTCATGACCTTATTCATCTCAATGACCATTTCATAGAAATCATATATCTGATCAAGCTTTTCTTCAGTATAAGGGATCTCCATCTCCCGGAGCAGATCTCTTAAATAAGTGCTATTTTTCATCATTATCCTCTGAACCGGAAGCACCTAAACTCCGTAAGTAAACAGACAGAACCTGAATATCCGCAGGGGATATGCCCTGGATTCTGGAAGCCTGTCCAATGTTTTCCGGTCTGAATCTGTTGAGATTCTGTCTGGATTCTATCCTTATGACACGAACTCCTGTAAAATCGATGTCCGAAGGGATCTTCCTGTTTTATATCTTTTTGAAGAGACTGACCTGGCGCATCTCCCGTTCAAGGTAGCCCCTGTATTTGATCTCAATATTGATCTGCTCTCTGACAGCGTCGGATAAAAGGGGCCGGTCCGGATCTATGGGAGCCAGGTCCTCGTAGGAAAGCTCGGGTCTTCTTATAAGTTCTTCTAGAGTAACTCCGGTAACTAAAGGCGTGCTTCCAATGGAAGTAAGAAATTCCGAGATCTCTTTAGAAGCTCCGACGATCTTTTTACCCAGTCGTTCTATCTCCTGCCGGATCGCACTTTCCTTGTTTTCCAGTTCCTTCATCTGCTCATCGGAAATAAGACCAACTTCATAACCCTTTCTCCTGAGTCTCAGATCAGCATTGTCCTGCCTTAAAAGAAGTCTGTATTCCGCACGGCTGGTCATCATCCTGTAGGGTTCGATCCCGTCTTTTGTAACCAGGTCGTCTATAAGGACACCTATGTAACCCTCCGATCTGTCAATGATCAGAGGTTCTTTTCCCTTTATGAACATAGCCGCATTTATCCCTGCAATAAGGCCCTGTGCAGCTGCCTCCTCATAACCGGAACTGCCGTTACTCTGTCCGCCGGAAAAAAGACCGGGGATATTTTTGAATTCGAGAGAATGCTTAAGCTGTATTCCTTTGAAACAGTCGTATTCTATGGCATAGGCATTCCGGACTATATCAGCATTTTCAAGACCCGGTACGGATCTGTACATCTGAAGCTGCACATCCTCAGGCATGGAGCTGCTCATGCCGTCCACATACCATTCGTTTGTATGGAGTCCCTCGGGCTCAAGGAATACCTGATGTTTATCCTTGTCAGGAAATTTGACCACCTTGTCCTCTATGGAAGGGCAGTATCTGGGACCGGTGCCTTCGATCACTCCCGCAAAAAGCGGGGACCTGTCAAGGCTTCCCCTTATAACCTCGTGAGTCTTCTCATTGGTATATGTAAGGTAGCAGGGAACCTGTTCCTTCTGCACATCCTCAGGATCTGTTGAAAAGGAAAAGGGGATCACCGGCCTGTCTCCATACTGGGGAACCATCTTTGAAAAATCGATGGTCCTGCCGTCTATCCTTGCAGGTGTTCCTGTTTTATATCTGTGAATTTCCACTCCGGCTTTGATCAGAGAATCGGAAAGGAGGTTTGCTGCCTGAAGCCCGTTTGGTCCGGTATTGGTAATGGCTTCACCGCAAAGGCATCTTGCCTTCAGGTACACACCGGTACAGAGCACCACCGCTTTAGTTATGTAAACCAAACCCGTCCTGATCTTTACCCCTTTGACTCTTCCGTTCTCTGTAAGAAGCTCCGTCACCTCTGCCTGTTTGATGCTCAGGTTCTCCTGATGCTCAAGTACTTCCCTCATCTCCCTTGAGTAATCGGCTTTATCCGCCTGGGCTCTTAAGGAATGGACCGCGGGACCCTTGGATTTATTGAGCATTTTGGACTGGATGAATGTCTTATCGATATTCTTCCCCATCTCACCCCCGAGAGCATCGAGCTCCCGCACCAGATGGCCCTTGGAACTGCCGCCGATATTGGGGTTACAAGGCATGAGAGCTACACTGTTGATGCTCACGGTGAATACCACGGTCTTTATCCCGAGCCGTGAAAGAGCAAGGGCCGCCTCACATCCGGCATGTCCCGCTCCCACTACAGCAGCCTCATAATCTTTTATTACCAAACTGTTATCCATTGAAACCTCATAAGCCTTGATTTCATACTTTACTTGCCCATACAGAATTCCTTAAAGATCCTGTCAAAAAGCGCATCGTCCGTGTCCTCTCCGATAATGTTTCCCAGATGGGAATAGGCATCCATGAGATCCACGGTATAAAAATCTTCTGTGAGCTTTTCATCTATGCTCTTTATCACAAGCTTAAGTGATCCGGCTGCGCTTTTCAGTTCTTCTATCTGTCTTTCCCCGGTTACATACACATCCTCCCCGGAGGAAAAAGCTCCGGCAAAGAAGAGTTCCCCGATCTTCTCCTTAAGCTCGCTTATTCCCAGCTCTTCTCGTGCCGAAAAAGAGATGACCGGATAAGAAAACCGTGAACTGTCCGCAACGCTGCTCCCAAGATCCGTTTTATTTAAGAGGATAATGCACTTTTTCCCGTATTCCCGGATACAGTCGTAGATCTCCATATCCTCTTTTTCGGTAACAGTGGTGGAATCCAGCGTAAAGAGCACAAGATCCGCTTCTTCTATATATTTTCTGGATCTTTCAACCCCTATTCTTTCAACCTTGTCTTCTGTTTCCCGGATCCCTGCGGTGTCATAGAGGATAAGCGGTATTCCATCCAAAGATATTTCGGAAACCAGTACATCCCTGGTGGTTCCCGGGATCTCCGTTACTATGGCCCTGTCTTCCCCGGACAGGAGATTAAGGATTGAGGATTTCCCAACATTCGGCTTTCCGGCGATCACGGTCTTTATACCGTTTTTCAAAACTTTTCCCGTATCCGAAAGAGCTATCATATGACCGATATCCGAAAGCAGCTTATTTATCACATCCTTAAGCTTATCCCCGTAACCTTCCAGACTGTAATGCTCCGGGTCATCTAAAGCCGCTTCTATAAAAGCAGTTTCATGTATGATCCCGTCCCGAAGTATCCGGATCTTTTCATATATCCCACCCCGCAGAACGGAAAGAGCGTTTTTTCTCGCAAATTCATTTCCGGAAGAAATGATATCCATTACGGATTCCGCTTCCGTAAGGTCGATCCGGCCGTTCATAAAGGCTCTCTTAGTGAATTCCCCGGGCTCCGCAAGCCTGGCACCGGATCTTACTGTAAGAGACAGTATCCTTCTAAGTACAAAGGTGCCTCCGTGGCAGCTTATTTCCACAGTATCCTCCGCGGTATAGGAACGTGGAGCTCTGAATACCGTAAGGAGTACCTCGTCCACAGGTTCTTTACCGTCAAAAATAAAGCCATATTTTACAGTGTGGGAAGGCTGGTTTAAGATATCCAGCTTCTTCCCACTCTTTGTAAACATAAGGCTTTGTGCGATATCAACGGCTTTCGGCCCGGAGATCCTTATGATCCCGATACCGGAAGCCCCTGAAGCAGTAGCAATGGCTGCTATAGTATCTTCTGACACTTTTTACCTCTTAAGTGTAATTACTACCCTTCTGAAAGGCTCATCCCCTTCCGAATGAGTGACCACATATCTGTCACCCTGAAGGGCAGAATGGATGATCCTTCTCTCGTAAGGATTCATGGGCTCCAAAGAAACGGGTCTCTTGGTCCTCTTTACCTTAAAGGCCAGGTTCTTGGCCAGGTTTTCCAGGGTCTTCTTTCTTCTCTCCCTGTAATCCTCGGTATCAACCTTTACCCTTATATACTCTCCGGTACCTTTATTTGCAACGAGGCTTGCAAGATACTGCACGGAATCAAGGGTCTGTCCCCTCTTTCCGATAAGTATACCCATCTCGGGACCGGAAAGCTCGATACTAAGTAATCTCTCTTCCTTACTGATCTTAATATCGGAATTAACGGAAAGATCCATTGCCTTAAAGAGATCGTCAAGAAATTTCTGAACCCTTGATATCACTTCATCTTCATTGATATTTAAGGGCGCATCCCCTTTCTTTTCCTCACGGACGGGGCTTTCCTCTTTTTCTACGGCCTTAACCGCTGCCTTGACCTCAGTCTTTTCCTGCCGAGTCTCTGCTGCAGCCTTTACTTCTTCCTTCTTTTCTTCTTTTACTTCCTTAACGCCTTCTTTGACTCTGGCTTTTATCACGGTAGGCTTGGAATTAAATCCGAGGATCCCGGACTTTCCCATGTCAACTATCTCGTACTCAAGATCCGATGCTTCCACTCCGAACTGCTTACTTGCATCAGATAAAACGCTTTCTAATGATTTTCCAGAAAACTCTGTATATTCCATAATGAAATGATCATCCTTTCCTTTCGTTATATTCCTTGACCATATTTGCCCTGGCAGCTATACCCTTGGGGGCTTCTTTATCTGTCCGGACTTCATTTCCCTCGGTTGCCTTTATATCAGGAACGATATTTGCAGTCTTGATACTTGCCCTTCCGGAAATGGATCTGCTGTCAGACCCTGTTCCTGCTGCTGCAGCCTGGGCCTTTTTAACCCCTTCCTTCTCCAGGTTCTTTTCAACGATCTTATCTATATCCATTTTGTCGATATGCCTGTTTATCAGAACCTGCTCGATACTTCTGATAACAGCACCGGAGATCCAGTAGATACCCATACCGATGGGAAGGCTTAAACAGAAGAATGCAGATACCAGCGGCATCGTGACATTCATGGACTTCATCATCTGTGCCGTGGAATCACCTGAATCGTTATTTGCTGCCTGGGGCATGAAAAGTGTGTTGATCCACTGGGTAGCCGCTGCAAGGAGCGGAATAAGGACTGCACCTACTATAAGGAGATATTTACCCTGGGCAAAAGAAGTTTTAATAATATCCAGGGGTGAATAAGCTACGTTCAGTCCCAGAAAGGTGTTGAACCTCTCAAACTGCGCCCTGACACTTTCAAAGATCTCGCTGTTCAGACCGTTAATGGTTCCGATCATGTCCCAGTCTGCGATAGAAGCCCTGTTGAGCACGTCTATCACGGAATTTACCGCGTTTTCACCGATGAAATTATTGTCCTTTACGTAATTTGCATACTGTCCGCTGGTAGTTATGGAAAGGTTTGAAAGAACCTCCACACCGTTTGCAGACTCTAAAATATTGTTCGCCAGCTTCTCAAGACATTCATAGACCTTTGTAACATAGGCCGGAATGCTGTATATAACTCTGTACAGAGCAAAGAGAATAGGCATCTGGATAAGGAGCTGCACACAGCTTCCCGTAGGGGAAACGCCGTATTTCTTATAAATAAACTGCATCTCCTCGTTCTGTCTGGTCATGGATTCCTGATCTTTTTTGCCCTTGTACTTTTCCTGAACGGCCTTGATCTCGGGATTCATTCTGGCAGACAGCTTGCTGAATTTCTGCTGCTGATAGGTAAGAGGCAGCAGACAGAGGTAGATGATGATCGTAAAGATGATGATCGCCACACCTACGTTTGGAACTATATTAAAGATCACATTTAACAGAGCGCCAAGTACCTTTGCAATAGGTCCCAGAATGGCGCCGTTATATTGTGTCAGCAGAATACCTGACAAATTTTCTTCCTCCTATTACACTACACTGTTTCAGGACGGGAAACCTTTGTAAGACAGGGGAACCGGATCAACTCCGCCCCTGGAAAAGGGATTGCATCTCACTATCCTCCAGAGCATGAGAAGAGAACCCTTAAAAAACCCGTGTTTTTCAAGAGCTTCTATTCCATAAGCAGAGCATGAAGGATAATAAGGACATTTGACTCCCTTATAGGGAGAAATATGCTTCTGATATATCTTGATCAAACTTATCAGTATATTTTTCATTTTGAGATACAATTACCGTATATCTTATGGATCCCCGAAAGGCGGATCAATGATCTTTCCACATCCTTGAATTTTAATGCTTTTTCTTCCGTATTATTCCGGGGATTGGCACTTTCTCTTGCCACAACTACTATGTCCAAACCACTATTGAACTTATCCCCATGCAGTCTGAAAACTTCTCTGATCAACCTCGCCAGTCTGTGCCGGATAACAGAATTACCGACTTTCTTACTGACGGAAATCCCAAGGCGGTTTATATCCAGTCCGTTTTCCAGTATGTACATCACAAAGTACTTATCCGCTTTTGATCTTCTTTTCCTGTAAACTGCCCTGAAATCATTATTCTTTTTTAGACCGGAAAAATTATTCACATTCAGAATAAAAAAACCACATTCCGTGGTTTCTTAAACGGTAAGCTTTGCTCTGCCCTTTGCTCTCCTGGCTGCCAATACTTTCCTTCCACCCGGTGTGCTCATTCTTGCACGGAAACCATGCACTTTATTTCTCTGCCTTTTCTTAGGCTGATATGTCATCCACATATAGTTTTACCTCCTTATTATATTAGTGCGGATAATACCGAAAAACACAGCGTTCATTATATTATAATTAAAAAAGCCACGTCAAGTTTTAAATTGAGCATTTCATAAATGCTTTACATAATTTTATCCACAGAATGTTGATAAGTTGTGGATAAGTTAAAAAAGATATCAATATTTTTTACACAGAACGGTGAAAATACTGTAAAATCAATAAATCTACGGTTAAATACTTATCCACAGTTATCCACATTATTGGATTTTTAAACACCTGTTTGAATTACATAACTGCTTTTGATCTATTCAGAACCCCTTTATTTTGCCCATATTTGAGTTATCCACAAAAATTTTCAAAACACGGCTTCTTGAACTAAAATGTAAAATAAGGTAAAATAGAGCCACTTGAAATTATGAGGAGTTTCTTATACAAATGACTGAACGCGAAAAACTTATCAATATCTGGGACAGTATCAAGCTCAGGATAAAAAATGAAAACAGAGATATCTCTGCAGTAGCTTTTGATACATGGATAAGACCCCTTAAGGTCGGAAAGATAGAAAACGGAACTGTTTACCTTCTGGTTCCTCCGGAGCACGCAGGAGACGGTACAGGCATAAACATTATTAAAAAGAATTATTCTTCCTTATTTAAGGTAACTATTTCTGAGAGTATGAACAATATCTATGAAATAGAGTTTATTGAGGAAGATCCTTCCGAAGACTATTCGAATGACAGCTCAAATATCGTCATGGAAGAAGAGCCTTCCGCCATCTATCAGTCCAATTTAAATGAAAAATACACCTTTGATACCTTTGTGGTCGGCCCCAATAACCAGCTGGCAGTTTCCGCGGCAAAGGCTGTTGTTGAAAGACCGGGACTGGTTTACAATCCTCTGTTCCTCTACGGAGGTCCGGGACTTGGAAAGACTCACCTGATGCATGCCATCGGAGCCAGTATCATAAAAAAGGATCCCACAAAGATCGTAAGCTATGTTACCAGCGAAAATTTCACCAATGAGGTTATCGGATATATCCAGAAGGGTGATATCCAGAAGCTCAGGGATAAATACAGATCCGTTGATGTCCTTCTCCTTGATGATGTGCAGTTTATAATAGGAAAAGAAAGTACACAGAATGAGTTCTTTAATTCCTTTAACGAGCTGCATTCACAGAATAAAGCCATAATCCTTTCATCAGATAAGCCTCCGAAGGATCTTGAAATACTGGATGAAAGGCTGAGATCCAGATTCGAATGGGGTCTTACAGTGGATATCACTCCTCCGGATTACGAGACCAGAATGGCCATACTCCGCCAGTATGCCACAAACCAGCTGGGCTTTGAGGTTAAGGATGAGGTCATTCAGTATATCGCTTCAAATATCAGTTCAAATATAAGAGAACTGGAAGGAGCTCTCAATAAGGTTTCTGCAAGAAAGAGCCTCTATAATGAAGAGATCAACGTTTCCATTGCGGAAGAAGCCATCAAGGATATGCTTAAGGAGTCCGAACCCAGAAAGATCACTCCCGAGATAATCATTTCCGAAGTAGCTAAGTATTATGAAATAACAAAGGAAGCCATTATCTCAAAGAAAAGGCCTAAAAATGTGGTCTATCCCAGGCAGATCTGCATGTACCTCTGCAGGGAGCTTACGGATACCTCCTTTGATGAGATAGGTAAGGCCATCGGAGGAAAAGACCACGCTACAGTTATGCACGGATATAACATAATAAAGGATGATTTATCCACAAATCCTTCACTTAGGGATGATATTGAAAAACTGAAGAAAAAAATTATCCCCGGTCAGTAACAGGGGATAAGAGCATTATCAACATAGTTGTTTTTCCGTGAAACTCCGTTGATTAAGATAGTTTCACGCCTTATCAACTAATTCACAGCTATTATTATTATTATTATTATAAAAGAATATTAAATATATATATATTTATGGGAATACCGTTTACCACCGAAGGGAGATTTCAGGATGAAAATCAGATGTGGAAAAAATGATCTTGTAAGTTCTATATCCATTGTTTCCAAAGCAGTTTCTTCCAATAAGACTTCTATGTCCATTCTTGAATGTATTCTTATAGAAGTATCTAACGGTATCATAAAATTTACCGCAAATGACAGGGAACTGGGAATAGAGACAAAGGTTAAGGGAGAGATAGAAGAAAACGGAGTGGTTGCAATAGATGCAAATATCTTCGGAAATGTGATAAGAAGCCTTCCTGACGGAGAGGTTCTTATAAGTACCGATTCCTCCTATAAGACCACCATCAGCTGCATGAAGGCGAGATTTGACCTTCCCGGTAGATCCGGTGAAGACTTTTCCGGTCTTCCCCTTATTGAAAAGAAGGATATGATAACAATTTCCCAGTATACCTTAAAGGAGGTTATCAGACAGACCATTTTTGCGGTAAGCGCCAATGACAACAATAAGCTGCTTACCGGAGAACTCTTTGACATTACGGGAGACAGGATGAGGGTCGTTTCCCTGGACGGACACAGAGTGGCCATCAGAAATATAGAGCTCCGTCAGTCTTACAGTGACAGAAAGGTTGTAATACCGGGTAAGACCTTAAATGAGATAAGCAAGATCCTTTCAGGTGAGATAGAGAAGGAAGTAAATATATATTTCATGTCGAATCATATAGTATTTGAGTTTGATCAGACACTTATGGTTTCAAGGGTTCTGGAGGGAGAATTCTTTGATGTTGACAGGATGTTAAATAAGAGCGTTTATTCAACCACTGTCACCGTAAATAAGAAAGCCCTTCAGGATACTGTGGAAAGAGCTATCCTTCTTATCAGGGATAATGACAAGAAGCCTGTGGTAATAGGGATCAGCAATGAGAGCATGGAATTCAAGATCAAATCTAATATCGGTTCCATGGATGAATTTGTGGACTGCAGTAAGAACGGTGATGACATAATAATCGGGTTTAATCCCAAATTCCTTCTGGATGTGCTCAAGGTTGTGGATGATGAAAATATCACCATGTATATGATAGATTCCAAGGCACCTACCATAATAAAGGATGAAACCGAAAAGTATATCTATGTGGTTCTTCCTATAAACTTTGCAAATGTATGACGGGGAGCCTTAAATGAACTTCAGGATAAGAGAAGGAGAAGATTTTATAAAGCTTGGGCAGCTGCTTAAGGCCGCGGACCTTGTTTCTTCGGGAGTTGAAGCAAAGATCGTGATACTTGACGGAGAAGTGAGTGTTAACGGTGAAGTTTGCCTGATGAGGGGAAAAAAGCTGCATAAGGGTGATGTTGTTATATTTAAAGGACAAGAAGTAAAGATAGACGGATGAAGATAGACAGACTGGAGCTCACCTCTTTCCGTAATTATGGCTCGCTTCAGATAGATTTTGAAGAAAAGACCAATATTTTCTATGGAAACAATGCCCAGGGTAAGACCAATATTCTGGAGGCTATCTACCTTTCACTTACAACCAGGTCCCATAAGAAAAGTAAAGATCATGAGATGATCAGGTTTGGGATGGATGAAGCCCATATAAGGGTCTTTTTGGAAAAAAAGGGAATCACCCGGAAGATAGACATGCACCTTAAAAAGAGGCAGAAGAAATTTATAGCCATAGACGGTGTTCCGGTTAAGAAGGCTTCAGACCTTTTAGGTCTTGCAAATATCATATTTTTTTCTCCGGAGGATATAAATATGATAAAAAACGGGCCTTCCGAAAGAAGAAGATTTGTGGATATGGATCTGTCCCAGCTGGATAAGCTGTATTTAAGCAGTCTCTACGGCTATTCAAGGGCTCTGGAGCAGAGAAACAAGCTCTTAAAGGACATAGCATATTTTAAAGACAATTCCCTGTCGGATATGCTGGATATCTGGGATGAAAAGCTCATAGAGTACGGTTCCGGGATAATAAGGAAAAGAGAGGGATTCATTGGGGAATTAAATGAGATCCTTAAGGAAAAGAACCGGAAGATCACCGGAATTGACGAGGAGCTGACCTGCGTTTACGAGCCTGACGCTACGATAGAGGAATACAGGGAAAAGCTTAAGAAAAACAGGTATAATGATATAAGGAGCGGAAGTACTTCCACCGGACCCCACAGGGATGACATCAATTTTTCCCTGGACGGAGTGGATCTCAGGAAATACGGCTCCCAGGGACAGCAGAGAACAGCTTCCCTTTCGGTTAAGCTTTCAGAGATAGAGCTTATAAAGAACAGGATAAACGATGCACCGATCCTTTTACTGGATGACGTGCTGTCGGAGCTTGACAATAAGCGGCAGAAATGCCTTATCAATTCCATCGGGGACATTCAGACCCTTATAACCTGTACGGGTCTTGATGAATTTATAAAAAACGATCTTGTAAAAGACAATGTCTTTTATGTGGAAAATGCAGCAGTTAAAAAGAAAGAGGTTGTTTAATGGGCCAGCAGTATGGTGCCGACCAGATCCAGATACTTGAGGGTCTGGAGGCAGTAAGAAAAAGACCGGGAATGTACATCGGAACCACCAGCTCCAGAGGACTTCACCATCTGGTTTACGAGATAGTGGATAATTCCGTTGACGAAGCCCTGGCAGGGGAATGCGACAATATCCATGTATGGATAAATCAGGACGGTTCCGTTACCGTGGAGGATAACGGAAGAGGTATCCCCGTTGACATCAACCATAAGTCCGGACTTCCGGGAGTGGAGGTGGTATTTACTATTCTTCACGCAGGCGGAAAGTTCGGCGGCGGCGGATATAAGGTTTCCGGCGGTCTTCACGGCGTGGGCGCTTCGGTGGTAAACGCCCTTTCAGAGTGGCTTACCGTCAATATATATAAAGAGGGTAAGATCTACGAGGAAAGATTTTCCAGAGGAAATACCACGAAGCCTTTATCCGTAGTGGGAGAGTGCGACAGCGAAAAGCACGGCACTAAGGTTACCTTTAAGCCGGATGCTGAGATCTTTAAGGAGACCACAACCTTTGAATTCTCTGTATTAAGGCAGCGCTTAAGGGAGATGGCCTTCCTTACGAAGAACCTGAGGATTGACCTTCATGACACCAGGGAGGGAAACGAAAAGGACGAGACCTTCCACTATGAAGGAGGTATTAAGGAGTTTGTAAGGTACCTGAATAAGAGTACCACGGCTCTCTATGATGACGTTATCTACAGTGAAGGCCAGAGGGGCGGAGTCTATGTGGAAGTGGCCATGCAGCATAACGACTCCTATAATGAGAGCTCCTACAGCTTTGTCAATAATATAAACACTCCTGAGGGAGGCACTCACTTAACGGGCTTCAGGAATTCCATCACCAAGACCTTTAATGACTACGCCCGGAAGATGAAGTTCTTAAAGGACAGTGAGGAGAACTTATCCGGTGAGGATATAAGGGAGGGTCTTACCTCCATAGTTTCAATAAAGATAGAGGATCCCCAGTTTGAGGGCCAGACCAAGCAGAAGCTTGGTAATTCCGAAGCAAGGAATGCGGTGGAATCCCTGCTCTCCGAGCAGCTGACCTACTACCTGGAGCAGAATCCTTCCGTTGCGAAGATCATCTGCGAAAAATCCATCCAGTCCCAGAGAGCAAGGGAGGCCGCAAGGAAGGCCAGGGATATGACCCGGCGGAAATCCGCTCTGGACGGACTTTCACTTCCCGGAAAGCTTGCGGACTGCTCGGACAAGGATCCGAAGAACTGTGAGATCTTCATAGTGGAGGGAGATTCCGCCGGTGGAAGTGCGAAAACCGCCCGTTCCAGGGCAACCCAGGCTATCCTTCCTTTAAGGGGAAAGATACTTAATGTAGAAAAAGCCCGTCTGGACAGGGTTTACGGCAACGAAGAGATAAAGTCCATGATAACCGCCTTCGGTACGGGTATCCACGATGACTTCGATATTTCAAAGCTCCGCTACGACAAGATAATAATCATGACGGATGCGGACGTGGACGGCGCCCATATCGCCACGCTTATGCTGACCTTTATCTACAGGTTCATGCCGGAGCTTATCCGCCAGGGCCATGTATACTTAGCCCAGCCTCCTCTCTATAAGCTGGAGAAGAACAAAAAGTCCTGGTACGCCTACTCCGATGAAGAGCTGGCAAAGATCATAAATGACGTGGGCAGGGATCAGAATAACAAGATCCAGAGATATAAGGGTCTCGGTGAAATGGATGCCGAGCAGCTCTGGGATACCACCATGGATCCCGAGAAGAGGATACTTCTCCGGGTGGGTATTGATGAGGAAGCAGAGTCCGACGTTAACCTCACCTTTATGACCCTTATGGGTGACAAGGTGGAGCCGAGACGTGACTTTATCCTGGAAAATGCCAAGTATGTGAGAAACCTGGATATATAAAATGATCAAGATAATCCACCACCTTCAGGTGGTGGGAGTATCTTGATTTCGGGTGCGGGGTAATAGGCCCCGTACCCGGAGAGCTGCGACAGCAGCGATTTTATAACGAGCAAACAGCGAAGCGTTTGCGAGTATAACAAAATAATCAAGATAATCCACCACCTTTAGGTGGTGGGAGTGATCGATTTGAATTATCAGACAGAATAAGAGGTAAACATTTTGGAAGAAACA
>JAFVEU010000089.1 GCA_017475845.1 Lachnospiraceae bacterium
CGATGCCGTAAAATATTTTTGATTTCTGCCTTTGACATATATTTTCTGGTGAAGTCCCAGCCGTATATATGTGAAATCGCATCCAGTACCTCGTCGCGATAATCAAAGAGATAGTAGTTTTGTTCGAGATATGAGCATTCGTACTCACAAAGGGCATGACGGATCTGTTTGGTTGTAAATTTCTCATCAAGTAGGTGCTCAAGAACTCTCATTATTACAAGTGCGACGTAACAGATTAGGAAGTGCGCATTTACATGGTCTTCTGTCTTAACAAAGACAGGTCTTGCTTTGAACTCGCTTTTGATTATCTTGAACGATTCCGCTATTTCCCAAAGTCCTTTGTAGATATTTCTTATTTCTGAATCGGGGAGTTCCTTTTCACTTGTGACAATGGAATAGTATCCGTCGTATAGTGCCTCTTCATCAATCTTTGTCTGGTCAAGTTCAAGAGATGTACCGTCTACGATTTCACCGGTGCTCTTTGAAAATTTGATGTTCTTTATATAGCCGGCTGCTCCGTAAATAGTAGAGCGAGTATACTGGTCAGGATTTTTGATTAGTGCTTTAGCTTTCTCTATTGTTCTTTCGCGGTCTGCCTTTTGTTTCTTTGCATACTTCTCAGAGTAGTAGACCATCTGCTTCTGATATATTTCGTAGGTGGCTGATCTTTTGCCTGCCTGATTTTTTAATGTTACTTTTTTGGCATGGATTCGTGATTTGTGCCTAAAAATCACGGCATCCCCATTCTTATCAGTTTCCCTGTCGTTCTTGTAATCGTCCTGTTTGAGAACCCACGCTTTGAATTCTTTGTCTGCGCCAAGAATTGACTGGCCGTATACATAGCCATCATTGTTTTTCATTTCGTCATGGTTTTTTCCTGAGAGAAGAGCAGTATTGTCGCTCGTGTTCAGACCTCTGTCAGCAACAACGATGATACGCTCAATATCAAGGTCTTTCTTTGCTCGGCGTATTGCGGGGAGCATATTTGTTTTTTCACTTTCTCCGCCAGAGAAAGTATTGAAGGCCATGGGGATGCCATTTGAATCCATAAGCAGTCCCATCTGTACAATAGGATCCTTGCGGTGTTCTTTGGACGGCCCGCGCTTTTTCTGCCCCTTCTTTATCAGTTTTCCCTCATCATCTACCTCGTCTTCATCTTCATATGGTATCTCAAAATAGTAGTTCGTCACATCCCAGTATCCAAGGTGAGGATCCCTGCCAAACATTTCTTTGGTCTTTGTGGCAAGAAGCTTTTGAATATCTTCTGAATAGTTTTCAAAATAGTTCAGAGCACGGTAGCAGTCTTCGAGTTCAAAGTCAAACGAATCAAAGAAGATGTCCTTTGTCTCGAAAGCATGCTTTATTGACGAGGGAAAAAGGAAGCGGTTGTAGATAAGCATACTGAATATACTGTTGAGGTTGAACTCTGAATGGATAAAACGCTGCTTGTATTGAAAAAAATCATACAGGCCGAGTGTTTCATAGATTGCTTTTGGGACTGCGTAACCGACATTCTTTCTCAATGATGAGTCTTGTGCAATAATCTCAGAAAGATTGACTTCCAGTTTTTTTTCTGTTGCTGCAGCTGCGGCATTACGTTCTTCTGCAACAGCTTTGAAATGGGAAATTGGATCGTCATATATTTTCTCTAAATCTTCAAGATAGCCAAGCTTTTCTACGGTCTTATGTTTTACTTTTCCGTTCTGACGGTAACCCTGAACAAAAGAAAGGTATACCTTGCCGGCGCTGTTTTTGCTCTTTTGTAGATACATTTTTATCCCTCCGCCACGTTGCTATTTAGAACCAATCAAACGGATTGGGGGCGTCAGGATCGTTATATATGGCGCATTCATCCTGCCATTGTTCCAGGTTTTCCTTGATATCATCACAAAGGCAGTCATAGTACTTCTTGTCTAGTTTGTTGTGATCGAGCATGCATCTATAAAACTTCTTGATGCTTGCAGCAGTGCTTTTTATGGAAGCTGGAGTTGACCACATACACTTGCGTATGAAAAAGTCGCCAATGAACGTGTCAAGTTTTGCGGTACCATACTCTATGGTCAAAGGCTCTTCACGGAGAAGATATTCATTGATGTAGAAATCGACATTTGATAGATGACGCCGGATGGTTTTAGATGAAAGGCCGGCATTTGTAAGATCATCTTCGAACAGAGATAGCAGCTCGCCGTTATCTTTGCGAACTCTGTCACATTCTTTTTCGTACTCTTTATAATCGAACATGGTGTAAACCTCCATAAAATCTGCAGTAAAGCAGGATGTTTATACCATATATTCTATCACAATACGCAACATTAAGCAACATAAATATTCATAAATCTTGACAAAAAGAAATCCCTCTATACAAGGGATTGTGGTTTATTTCAAATATATGTTACTGTAAAATAACGGAGTCCGATTCCATATATGACGGGAACCGGACTGTTTTTTATCCAACGAAACACGCTTT
Source organism: Lachnospiraceae bacterium (assembly GCA_017475845.1). Lineage (GTDB taxonomy): Bacteria > Bacillota > Clostridia > Lachnospirales > Lachnospiraceae > NK4A144. The sequence continues at coordinate 2,468 of JAFVEU010000089.1, forward strand.
CATGTGGAAAAACCCCCGGTCATTTGGTATACTTTAGTCTGTGTTATGAATTGAAGGGAGCAGTCTTAAAATAAATGAGTGAAAATATCAAAACAACTGAAGAAGATAATGAGATAACTGAGATCTGCTGTGTCTGCAGAAAGACCATAACCTCAAAGAAGGATGTATTCCATCTGCCAAACGGTTTAAGCATCTGCCAGGACTGCCTGAGGAAGTCCATGGAACAGGTGAGGGAGATGGATCTTTCAAGCATCTTTAACATGGGACAGGGGGTCAGTGTGCCCAGGGCAGAAGAGAGCAGTGACCGGAAAGAGAATATTGAGACCGGAAGCGGGGAGGAGAGCGGTTCCGGGGATAAGGAAAAGGATCCTGATACGGAAAAGAAGGAAACGGAGAACGGAAATCCCTTTGTGATCCCGGGAATGCCAAATATCTCCTTCCTCAATCTTTCCGATCTGGCGGGAGGCTTCGGCCCCATGCAGGGAAGGAGCCGGGTCAAGAAGTCTTCCAGGGAGGACATCAAAAAGGAATTCGATTTTTCAAAGGTGGATAAACCCCACAGGGTGAAGGAGATGCTGGATCAGTACATCGTGGGGCAGGAGCATGCGAAAAAGACGGTTTCCGTTGCGGTGTACAACCATTACAAGAGAGTGCAGGCGGAGCTTGAGGATGATAATGAGGTAGAGCTGGAGAAGTCCAATATCCTGCTTCTCGGACCCACGGGCTGCGGCAAGACCTATCTGGTAAAAACTCTGGCGAAGCTCTTAAACGTGCCGCTTGCCATTGCGGATGCCACCAGTTTAACGGAGGCGGGATACATAGGCGATGACATCGAGTCGGTGGTATCGAAGCTCCTTGCCGCTGCCGACAACGATGTGGACAGGGCAGAGCGGGGGATAATCTTTGTTGACGAGATAGACAAGATAGCAAAGAAGAAGGAGACGAGATCCAGGGATGTGAGCGGTGAATCCGTACAGCAGGGGATGCTGAAGCTCCTGGAGGGAGCCGAAGTGGAGGTTCCCGTGGGAGCAAACAGCAAGAATGCCATGGTGCCCATGGTGACTGTGAATACCAAGGACATCCTCTTTATCTGCGGCGGCGCTTTCCCGGATCTGGATGAGATAATACGACAGAGGCTTTCCAAGGAGACCTCCATCGGCTTTAACGCCGAACTGAAGGACAGATGGGATAAGGAAAAGAATATCTTAAAGAAGGTGACCTCGGATGATATCAGGGAATTCGGAATGATCCCGGAATTCATCGGAAGGATGCCGGTCATCTGCCCCATGGAGGGACTTTCCGAGGAAATGATGGTGCAGATCCTGAAGGAGCCGAAGAACGCCATCATAAAGCAGTACGAAAAGATGCTCTCCATGGACGGAGTACAGCTTAGGTTTACCGATGAGGCGCTGCATGCCATAGCAAAGAAGGCCATGAAGAGGGATACGGGAGCCAGGGCGCTCCGCTCCGTAATAGAGGACTTCATGCTGGATATCATGTTCCAGGTGCCGAAGGACGAGAATATCGGAAGAGTCACCATTACGGAAGAATATGTGGAGGGCACCGGCGGACCCATAATCGACCTGAAGGGCGTTATGGAGCTTGAAGAAGCAAGCAGGCCAAGGATCGCCACCTCCGCCTGCTGAGAACCCCGGTATTAGGGCATTCATGGGAATAAAAGACAGTCTGAGAAAAAACCTTATATACCTGCTTCCGGGGCTTACGGCGGCTGCCGTTGACCAGATCCTTAAGCACAGGGCCGAAAAGCATCCGGAGGAATTTAAGGAAGTGGTGCTGAACAGGGGTTTTGCCGGGGGAAGGCTTTCGGAACGCCGGGAGACAGTGAGAAATACTTCCGTTTTCACAAACTGCCTGGGGTTTATCCTGCTTCCCCTTATGGATGACAGCACTCTTTCCGGAAAGATAAAGAAGGCGGGCTGGGCTTTCATGACAGGTGCGGCCTTGAGCAATACCCTGGACCGGGTGATAAGGGGCTATGTGGTGGATTTTATCCCACGGGGCAAATATGTCTATAACATAAGCGATTTTGCCATAGGAACGGGAACAGCGGCCTTTCTGTCCGGGGAGCTTATGAATTATCTTACCGGGGAAGAGAGCCCGGATAAAAGGAGGATGAGTTGAGAACAGCAGGAGTTTTGATGCCGGTGGCTTCCCTGCCGTCGGATCACGGCATAGGATGCTTTTCAAAGGAGGCCTTCAGCTTTGTGGATGACCTGAAGGAAGCATCCCTTTCACTATGGCAGATCCTTCCCCTGGGGCCCACCAGTTACGGGGACAGCCCCTATTCTTCTTTTTCAACCTTCGCGGGAAACCCCTATTTTATAGATCCGGATACTCTGGTGGAGAAAAACTGGCTTACAAAGGGGGATCTTAAAAAGTATGATTTCGGAAAAGATCCCTTGAGCATTGATTACGGAAAGATATATGAAAACCGTTTCAAAATGCTTAAAAAAGCCTTTGACAACAGCAGGATCACGGAGGAACGCGGATTCAGATCCTTTGTAAAAAAGAATTCCTTCTGGCTTAAGGACTATGCCCTTTATATGGCGATCAAATCCCACAGGGGCGGAGTTCCCTGGACAGAGTGGGAGGATGACCTGCGCAAGAGAAAGCCTTCCGCCATAAAAAGGGCAAGGGATGAATATGCGGAGGATATTCTTTTTTACGAGTTCCAGCAGTACGAATTCTGGGAGGAGTGGAAAAAGCTCAAGGGTTACGCGAATAAGCAGGGTATAAAGCTGGTGGGGGATATCCCGATCTACGTGGCATTGGACAGCGCCGATGCCTGGGCAGCGCCTAAGCTCTTTCAGTTTGATGAAGACCTCAGGCCGAAGGCTGTGGCAGGCTGCCCTCCCGACGGCTTCTCACCTACGGGGCAGCTCTGGGGCAATCCCCTTTACGACTGGAAATACCATAAGGATACGGATTATAAGTGGTGGATCGGGAGATTAAAAAGGGTCTTCGACCTTTATGACATAGTGAGGATAGATCATTTCCGGGGCTTTGACGCTTATTACTCCATTCCCTACGGGCATAAGACCGCGGAAAGGGGCCATTGGGAAAAGGGCCCGGGATATGCGCTCTTTGACAGGATGAAGAAGGAACTGGGAGAAAAGGAAGTGATCGCGGAGGATCTGGGTTTCCTCACGGATTCCGTAAGGAGACTGGTGAAGCGGACAGGTTATCCCAGCATGAAGGTTCTGGAGTTTGCCTTTGATTCAAGGGAGGATTCCGATTATCTTCCCCATAATTACATAAAGAATTCCGTGGTCTATACCGGGACCCACGACAATGATACCTGCCGGGGGTGGTTTGAGACCCTTAGGAAAAGCGACAGGAGATTTGCCGTAAGATATCTGGACATGAAGGATGTGCCGGATAAAGAGGTGCCCTGGGAATTTATACGCGCGGCCATGATGAGCGTATCCGACCATTGCATAATCCCAATGCAGGACTTTCTGTCCCTGGGAAGCGAAGCCAGGATAAACACCCCTTCCACCATAGGCAATAACTGGACCTGGCGCATGGGAAAGAAGGATTTTACGAAAAAGATAAGAAAACGGATCTCCGATATGGTGAAGCTGTACAGAAGGAACGGGACCGATACGTAATGGAAAACAGGGAAATAGAACGAAAGTGGCTCATAGAGAAGATACCCTTTGACTTAAAGGGATACGAATGCCTTGAGATCGAGCAGGCCTACCTGTCTCCCTCCCCTACCGTAAGGGTCAGAAAGGAAAATGAGGAATACTACCTGACCTACAAGGGAAGCAGGAAGATGGAGGGAAACAGCGATCTCTCCCACTCGGAATACAACCTCCCTCTGGACCGGGAGTCCTATTACCACCTGAGGGAAAAGAAGGACGGGATACTGATAGCGAAGAAACGCTACCGCATCCCTTATGAAAAGGGACTGGTGATCGAGCTTGACGTATTTGAGGAGCCGTACGAGGGGCTCATCATTGCTGAGGTGGAGTTTGATACCGAGGATGAGGCGGTTTTCTTTACCCCGCCGGAGTGGTTCGGGAAGGACGTGACGGGAGTCCCGAAATATAAAAATGCCTGCATGGCCTGCGGCATATCATTTTAAGGCCCGGATGAAGCATACAGGTTATGACCTGATGAAAGGAGCGGAAGAAGAGGATATGAAGAAGACAGCGGTTTTTCTGGCAGACGGATTTGAGGAGATCGAGGCACTGACCCCGGTGGATTTTTTAAGGAGAGCGGGTATAGAGGTTACCACCTATTCCATAAGCGGTTCAAGGAGCGTTATGGGAAGTCACGACATAGAAGTGAAGGCAGACTGCCTTTTAAGCGAAGCCGATCATGAGGATACGGATCTTTTCCTTCTCCCGGGAGGCAAGGGCACGGAGCTTTTGGAAAACTGCGAAAAGCTTCTTACGCTCCTAAAGGAGGCTGACAGCAGGGGTAAATACATAGCCGCCATCTGCGCAGCTCCCAGGGTCCTGGGAAAGCTTGGTTTCCTTAAGGGGCAGAGAGCCACCTGCTTCCCCGGAAATGAGAAGTTCCTGGAGGGAGCAGAGACGGATCTTAAGGAAAAAGCGGTGATCAGCGGAAGGTACGTGACGGCAAGGGGTATGGGAGCAGCCGTGGAGTTCTCCGCAGCGGTAACGGAGGTCCTTCTGGGAAAGGAAAAAGCAGAGGAGATACTCGGTAAAATTCAGTTTTGATATTTTTCATTCCCTGTGGTATAATCACACGGTTATGACTGTCATAAGCGTCCCCGGACAGTGATCTCAGGCGGACAGCACATTTGGAGGAAAAAATGAGTTTACAGGTAGAGAATTTGGAGCACAACATGGCTTGCCTTACGATAGAGGCATCTGCAGAGGATTTTGAGAAGGCCTGTCAGAGCGCATATCAGAAGCAGAAGGGAAGGATCGCCATCCCTGGTTTCAGAAAGGGAAAGGCCCCCCGGAAGCTTATTGAGAAGATGTACGGTGTGGAAGTATTCTACGAGGATGCTGCCAACATTCTCATACCCGAAGCATACAGGAATGAGCTTAAGGAGCATAAGGAGCTGGAGGTTGTTTCACGTCCGGCCATAGACATAGTACAGGTGGAGAACGGAAAGCCTTTTATCTTCAAGGCCGAGGTTGCCTTAAAGCCCCCTGTTGAGCTTGGAAAGTATAAGGGAGTTGCCTGCACGAAGATCGACACCTCCGTTTCCGAGGAGGAGCTGAAGGAGAGGATCGATTCCGAAAGGGAAAGGGATTCCAGGATCGTGGAGATAAGCGACCGTCCTATAAAGGAAAAGGATATCGCAACCATCGATTTCGAGGGCTTCATCGACGGAGAGGCTTTTGACGGCGGAAAGGGTGAGGATCACGATCTCACCATCGGCTCCCATTCATTTATAGATACCTTCGAAGACCAGCTCTTAGGCAAGAACGCCGGAGATGAGGTGGATGTAAATGTTACCTTCCCCGAGGATTACCATGAGAAGAGCCTTGCGGGAAAGCCTGCCCTCTTCAAGGTAAAGATCAAGGGCATCAAGGAAAAGCAGCTTCCCGAGGTAAATGAGGAATATGTGTCCGACAAGGGCTTTGACAGCGTCAAGGATTATGAGGACGATATAAGGAAAAAGATCACCGAGAGCAAGGAAAAGGAAGCCAGGGCAAAGCATGAGGACGAGATCATAGAGGCTATCGTTGAGGATTCCAAGATGGATATCCCGGAAGCCATGATAGACACCGAGGCTGAGGGTCTGGTGGAGTCCTTCAACCAGAGGTTATCCTATCAGGGCCTTTCTCCCGAAAAGTACATGCAGTACACCGGTACCACACACGAGAAGCTGAAGAAGGACATGATGTCCCAGGCCGAGAAGAATATAAAGAGCCGCCTTGTTCTGGAAGCAGTGATGAAGGCCGAGGGACTTGAGGCCACCGATGAGGAGTTCGAGGAAGAGATCAAAAAGATCGCCGGAAACTACTACATGGATGTGGACAGGTTCAAGGATATGATCGGTGATACGGAAAAGGAGAACATAAGGAAGGATGCCGGCATGCAGAAGGCTGTTGACTTCCTTATCAAAGAAGCAAAAGAGACAAAGGAAAAGAAGGAAAAGAAGTAAGGAAAGAAGGTAATAGAAATGCTGGTGCCTACAGTCATAGAAACTACCAACAGAGGCGAGAGAGCTTATGATATTTACTCCAGGCTCTTAAAGGAGAGGATCATATTCCTGGGGGATGAGGTCACCGACCAGACAGCGGGACTGGTGGTCGCCCAGATGCTTTTCCTGGAGGCAGAGGATCCCGAGAAGGACATCCACTTCTATATCGATTCTCCCGGAGGATCGGTGACAGCCGGATTTGCCATCTATGATACAATGAATTACATAAAGTGTGACGTATCCACCATCTGCCTGGGAATGGCCGCATCCATGGGAGCTTTTCTCCTTGCGGGAGGCACAAAGGGCAAGAGACTGGCCCTGCCCAACGCGGAAATGATGATCCACCAGCCTTCCGGAGGCGCAAGGGGTCAGGCTACGGAGATAGAGATCACCGCCCGTCAGATCTTAAGGACCAGGGAACGCCTGAATAAGATCCTTTCGGAAAACACGGGAAAACCGCTGGAGACCATTGCTCTTGACACTGAAAGAGACAACTGGATGACAGCTGAAGAAGCTAAAGAGTACGGCATCATCGATGAGATCGTGGTGTCAAGAAGGGCTGCGGAAGAAGCGGCTAAAGCAAAGGAAAAGTAAATGAACAAAAATGATGCCAGAATAAGATGTTCATTCTGCAATAAGACCCAGGATCAGGTGACAAAGCTCATAGCCGGTCCCAACGGGGCTTATATATGCGATGAATGTGTGGCTATCTGCTCGGACATAATCGAGGAGGAACTGCAGGAGGTTTCCTTTGACAATGAGATGGAGATCAATCTTCTGAAGCCAAAGGAGCTGCATGATTTCTTAAATGACTACGTTATAGAACAGGAAGAGGCGAAAAAGGTCCTTTCTGTATCGGTGTATAACCACTATAAGAGAGTGCTGTCAAACAAGGAAAGCGATGTGGAGATCCAGAAGAGCAACATCCTCATGCTGGGCCCCACTGGTTCGGGAAAGACGCTCCTTGCACAGACCCTGGCCAGGGTGCTGAACGTGCCCTTTGCCATAGCTGATGCCACCAGCCTTACGGAAGCAGGCTATGTGGGAGAGGATGTGGAGAATATCCTCTTAAAGCTCATACAGGCTGCGGATTACGAAGTGGAGCGGGCCCAGATAGGCATCATCTATATCGACGAGATAGACAAGATCACCAGAAAGGGTGAGAATGTTTCCATAACCAGGGATGTATCCGGAGAGGGCGTTCAGCAGGCGCTCCTTAAGATACTGGAGGGGACCGTTGCATCCGTACCGCCTCAGGGCGGCAGAAAGCACCCCCATCAGGAGCTTATCCAGATAGATACCACCAACATCCTCTTTATCTGCGGAGGCGCCTTTGAGGGACTGGATAAGATCATCGAGACCAGACTGGACCGCAAATCCATAGGCTTCAATGCTGAGATCGGTTCGAAGAAGGAAACGGAGATCGGGGAAGCCTTCCACAAGGTGCTGCCGGAGGATCTGAATAAGTTCGGGCTCATTCCGGAGCTGATAGGAAGACTGCCTGTCACGGTGGCGCTTGACAATCTGAAGAAGGATGCCCTGGTAAATATCCTGACCAAGCCCAAGAATGCGCTGGTAAAACAGTATGAAAAGCTTATGGAGCTGGACGACGTCAAGCTTACCATTGAGAAGGGGGCTGTGGAGGCCATAGCCGATAAGGCGCTGAAGAGAAAGACGGGCGCCAGAGGCTTAAGGTCCATCATGGAGTCAGTGATGATGGATGTGATGTACCGAATACCCTCCGATGACAGCATACAGGAAGTCATTGTGACGAAGGAAGCCGTGGAAGGCACGGCTGAGCCTCTGGAAGTGCATTACGAAAAAGAGAAAAAGGAAGCAACATGACGAGAAGGGTGGAGGCTGAGCTTCCGCCCTTGTTTCTATGAGGGATACCGGACCGGATATGAGTGAGAAAAGAAATAACGGAATAAAGAGGATACCCTGTATTGTATTAAGGGATCTTACCATTTTACCCAATGTCATCATGCACTTTGATATCTCCGAGGAGATATCCATTAAAGGGGTGGCTAAAGCCATGGCATCCTCCCAGGAGATCATAGTCACCACCTCCTATGACGCGGATAAGACCGATATCACCAACGGGGATATCAACAGGATCGGAACCCTGGTGAACGTTAAGCAGGTGATAAAGATGCCTAACCGTATCTCCAGAGTCATGGTGGAGGGACTGAACAGGGCAGAGATAGTGAAATTCCTGCCATCGAAGGATTACCGCAGGGTGGAAGTAAGGGTTTATTCCAGGGAAGAACTGAATGATGTAACTCCCGAGCAGGGAGAGGCCATGAGGCGGGAGATACTCCAGCGCTTTTTTGAGTACATCTCCTTTTTCCCCAGGACCGGAAAGACCTTCAGGGCCCAGTTCTTAGACATCACGGACGTGGGGGATCTGATGGATGCCATAATCGCCAATGTCCCGGTGGAGAATAAAAAGAAGCAGCACATTCTGGAATGCCTTAAAATATCCGCACGTTTCGAAGAGGAATGCCGGATCCTGGAAGAGGAAATGGGAGTCGCCAGGATACGGAGCGAGCTCAGCAACAAGGTGAACGGCAGGGTTGAGAAGGACCAGAAGGACTATGTGCTCCGGGAGCAGCTCCGCTACATCAGGGAGGAGCTGGGAGACGATAATCCCGAGACCGAGGCGGACAAATATAAAAAGACACTGGAAAAGCTGGATGCCCCCGAGGAAGTCAAGGAGCATATACTTAAGGAGATAGACAGATTCATGAATATCCCCTCCGGCTCTTCGGAAAGCGGCGTGGAGCAGGCCTATATCGAGACGCTGCTGGACATGCCCTGGAACAGGGAGTCCGTAGAGAATAAGTCCCTTGAGAATGCGGAGAGGATACTGGAACGGGATCACTACGGCTTAAAAAAGGTCAAGGAGAGGATGCTGGAATTCCTGGCGGTAAAGAACCTTACCGAAAAGGGACAGACCCCTATCATACTTCTGGTAGGTCCTCCCGGCACGGGGAAGACCTCCATCGCAAGATCCGTGGCGGAAGCCCTGAACAGAAAGTATATCCGTATCTCCCTTGGAGGAGTAAGGGACGAGGCTGAGATCAGAGGCCACAGAAAGACCTATGTGGGAGCCATGCCCGGAGTCATCGCAAAGGGGCTGCAGCATGTGAAGGCCAGAAACCCTTTGATCCTTCTGGATGAGATAGACAAGATAAGCTCCGAATATCACGGAGCCACTGCGGCTGCGCTTTTGGAGGTGCTGGATTCGGAACAGAACAGGTATTTCAGGGATCACTACATAGAAGTGCCCCTGGATCTTTCGGATGTTCTCTTCATCGCCACCGCAAATACCACCGATACCATTCCCGCACCCCTTCTTGACAGGATGGAGACCGTGGAGGTTTCGGGATATACGGAGAACGAGAAATTCCATATAGCAAAGGAACATCTTATCGGAAAACAGCTTAAGAAGAACGGCTTAAAGAAATCAAACTTAAGGATCGCCGACAGCGCCATAAAGGCCATGATCAACTCCTATACCAGGGAATCCGGAGTCCGGAGCCTTGAAAGGAGGATAGGCGAGATATGCAGAAAGACCGCGAAGCTTATCTATTCCGGGGAAAAGAGCCGGGTTTCCGTTACGGAAAAGAATCTGGAGGAATATCTGGGAAAGATCAAATACCTTCCCGAGGATGAGGCCAAGAAGCCTGAAACCGGCGTGGTCAGGGGACTGGCCTGGACCAGCACGGGAGGCGTTACCCTGGAGATCGAAGTCAATGCCATGCCCGGAAAGGGAGCCATCACTCTTACGGGGCAGCTGGGAGACGTGATGCAGGAGTCGGCAAAGATCGCCTTTACCCTTGTCCGCAGCATGACGGAAAAGTACGGAAAGGATGCCAGGTATTTTAAGAGCCATGATTTCCATCTCCACATCCCGGAGGGGGCTGTTCCGAAGGACGGTCCTTCGGCCGGCATCACCATGACCACCGCTCTTTTCAGCGTGGCCACGGATTCCCCCGTCAGAGGAGATATAGCAATGACAGGGGAAACGGATCTGAGGGGCAATGTTCTCCCCATAGGGGGGTTAAAGGAAAAGCTCCTTGCCGCAAAGAATGCCAGGATGAAGACGGTGCTTGTTCCGGAAAAGAACAAGCGGGACTTTTCCGAGATCTCCGAAGAGATCACGGAGGGCATGGATATCATCTATGTAAGCCGGATAGAGGAAGTACTGGAACGCGCCCTTGTAAAGATGCCGGAGGAAGTGAAGAAAAAACCCGGAGAGGCGGAAAAGAAGCAGAGCGGTGCCGCGGAGGGAAAGAGGAAAAGCCTTGATAATAAAAAACGCAGAGCTTGAAACGGTGATAGGGGTCACCACAAAGGGGATACCTCATACCGGAGAGCCGGAGATCGCCTTTGCGGGACGGAGCAATGTAGGAAAATCCACCCTTATCAATGCCCTTATGATGAGAAGGAATCTGGCCAGGGTTTCCGAAACTCCGGGAAAGACACAGACCATCAATTTCTACCACATTAACAGGGAATTCTATTTTGTGGATCTGCCGGGCTACGGCTATGCGAAGGTCAGAAGGGATTTCAGGGCGGAATGGGGCCCCATGATAGAGGGATATTTCAGGGATTCCGCGGATCTCCGTGCGATCTTCCTCTTAAATGACATCAGAAGGGATCCCAATGCCGATGATATCATGATGTTTGACTGGATGGTATCCGCAGGTTTTTCCCCTGTGATCATTGCCACAAAGTCGGATAAGGTGAAGAGGCAGGAAAAGATAAAGAGGACGGCAGCCCTGAAAAGGCTGTACAGGGAAAGGCTTACAGAGGACACAGAGCTTAAGATCATTCCCTTTTCTTCCCTGGATAAATCGGGAAGAGATGAGATATATGAGGAACTGGACCGGATACTTGAGATGCCGCGGAGCGGATCATAGGGGAAGGGTCCTTAAAGACATGAAAGGAGCGTTGATTTAAGAAATGACTAAAGTAGATATTATTTCAGGTTTTCTCGGGGCGGGAAAGACCACCCTTATCAAAAAGCTTATAGAGGAGTCCTTTAAGGGACAGCAGGTGGTCCTTATCGAGAACGAATTCGGAGAGATAGGGATCGACGGAGGATTCTTAAAGGATGCGGGCATCAATATCACTGAAATGAACTCGGGATGCATATGCTGTTCCCTGGTGGGGGATTTCAGCACTGCCCTTAAGGAAGTGGTGGAAAAATACCATCCCGACAGGATAATAATAGAGCCCTCGGGAGTGGGAAAGCTCTCCGATGTGGCAAAGGCTGTGGAAAAGGCCGACGCAGAGGAGCTTAAGATAAACAGCATGGTCACCGTGGTGGACGGGAACAAGGCGAAGATGTACATGAAGAATTTCGGTGAGTTCTTCAATAACCAGGTGGAGACCGCCGGGACCATAATAGTAAGCCGCACCCAGTCCATAAAGGATGAAAAGCTGGATACCCTTATAAAACTCTTAAGGGAGCATAATAAGGAAGCTGTGATCATCACCACCCCCTGGGACGAGATAACCGGAGACATGATACTGTCAGCCATGGAGAAGGGGCATACCCTGGTGGATTCCCTTATGGCGGAGATCATGGCTGCGCCGGAGGATGAGCATGAGCACCACCATCATGAC
>JAFVEU010000090.1 GCA_017475845.1 Lachnospiraceae bacterium
CCCCGGGTGTATAGGAACTCTTATCTCCATCACCTTCAAGATAGGCATAGAGCTTTTCGGACCTGAACATAAGATCGCAGTCGCAGAAAATAAGGGGTCTGTCATTATCTATGCTCTCTACTCCCTTCATGCACGTGAGCACCGCTCCGTTCAGCACGTGATCCAGCACTATGATCTTCGCTTCAGGAGCATACTTCATGATCTCACGGTCAATATTGAAACGGTCTATGTGGTCTTTCAGCACCACAAAGGTGATGCCGTAAATATCACAGTGCTCCCTGATGGAATCTGCGGCATATTCAAAAAAATGCCTTCCCCCCATTTCAATAAGGGGCTTCGGACACTCGTAGCCCAGATTTGCAAACCTGGTGCCAGCTCCCCCCATGGGCATGATAAGATTAATGGACATAAAAAACCCCCTGTGGTATAATCATCGGGTAGCGCCCGCATAAGGATCCCCCTTCGGGCGATGGCCCCCTCGCCGGGGCGGCATCTCGTATCATAGATGCGAGATATGGTGCGTAGGTCACGGATCACTTCGTGATCAAGGACGGGCAGCACCGCATAAGGATCGCCCTTCGGGCGATGAGCGGTGCGTAGGTCACGGATCACTTCGTGATCCATGACAAGAGCCGGTGTGTCGGAATGGCAGACGAGGAGGACTCAAAATCCTTTGGTGGCAACACCGTGTGGGTTCAAGTCCCACCACCGGCACTCAGAGCAGTTCATTTTTTGAACTGCTCTTTTCATTTACTTGCCTTCACCCCAATAATGCGCTTTTGGCAAGTATCTTTCAGAACTTCCGCTCCTTATTTTACTTGCCTTCACCCCAACAATGCGCTTTTGGCAATTATCTTTCAGAACTTCCGCTCCTTATTTTACTTGCCCTCACCCCAATAATGCGCTTTTGGCAAGTATTCTTCAGCTTTTAATGATGGAACAGTCTCAATCCGGTGAAGTACATTACCATCCCGTACTTGTCGGCTGTTTCTATGACATTATCATCCCTTATGGAGCCTCCTGGCTGGGCGATATACTGAACTCCGCTCTTCTTTGCCCTTTCCACATTGTCTCCGAAGGGGAAGAACGCATCGGATCCCAGAGCCACTCCGGTGTTCTTATCAAGCCATTCTCTCTTTTCTTCCGCCGTGAATACAGAGGGCTTTGTCTTAAATATCTTTTCCCAGGCTCCGTCCCTCAATACGTCCTCATACTCGCTTCCGATATAGACATCGATGGCATTGTCCCTTTCCGCTCTCCTTATCCCGTCGAGGAAGGGCAGCTCAAGAACCTTCGGGCACTGCCGCAGAAACCAGTTATCAGCCTTCTGTCCCGCAAGCCTTGTGCAATGGATCCTGGACTGCTGTCCGGCACCTATCCCTATGGCCTGTCCGCCCTTGGCGTAGGCTACGGAATTACTCTGGGTATACTTCAGAACGATAAGAGAGATCATGAGATCCCGCTTTGCCTCATCGCTCAGCTCCTTATTCTTAGTCACGATCTCCCCTAAGAACTTCTCATCTATCACCGCATTATTCCTGCCCTGCTCAAAGGTCACGCCGAAGACCTGCTTGGTTTCCTTTTCCTCCGGAACATAATCAGGATCTATCTTTAAGATGCAGTAATTACCCTTTTTCTTCTCCTTAAGTATATTAAGGGCATCCTCGTCATAACCCGGGGCTATTATACCGTCAGACACCTCCCTCTTTATAAGGTTTGCGGTGTCGGCATCGCACACATCGGAAAGGGAAATAAAATCCCCGTAGGATGACATCCTGTCTGCTCCCCTGGCTCTCGCATAAGCGCAGGCAAGAGGGCTTAGGTCCTTTAAGTCATCAACCCAGTATATCTTTGCCTCGACCTCGGATAAAGGCAGTCCCACCGCAGCTCCTGCCGGAGATACATGCTTAAAGCTGGTGGCTGAGGGAAGGCCTGTGGAACTCTTCAATTCCTTAACCAGCTGCCATCCGTTAAATGCGTCCAACAGGTTGATATACCCCGGTTTTCCGTTAAGCACCTCGAAGGGGAGCTCTCCCCCTTTTTCCATGTAAACCCTGGAGGGTTTCTGATTTGGGTTGCATCCGTACTTTAATTCCAGTTCATTCATGATCTTTTTCTATGCTCCTTTCTCTTATGCCTGCCCGAACAGTTTTCCGAGTCTGCGCTTCCTCACGCTGTTTTCATACTCTTTTCTGACCTTTGGTGAGATTCTTGGCATATCCGGCAGGGCATCACTGATTCTTATTGACGATCCTGCTCTCGCAGCTGCCATTTTCAATATCTATGAAACGAACGAAAAGGGATACCTTGTTCTCCCCGTTCAGCGAATTCCAGACCGTGTCGGTAAATTCATCAATGTTACCGGTGATATCCACCTTTTCAGGCTCACCCTCGAAGCTGGGCAGGGGATTTCCGTCACTCATATAGGTGTGTATAAACCTTCCCTCTCCATTCTTAGGATTATCGTAGGTATAGGTGTATCTCAGACATTGCGCGCTGTCTCCGTCATCGCTCTTAAGTATGGACATGGCAAAGTCGTACTTTCCGTTCTCAACGTGCATGAGTCCCGATATCCTTGGGGTGAAATTAGGGTCATCCGGCTCAAATTCCCGTCCTCTCAGGGATTCTTCAAAACTCTGTCCCTTTGACATGTTATCAAATATGGTATCCGTCTGGTCACCGTTGGTAACTATGGTCTTATCCCCCAGAACGCGTACCGGCGCATAGATGATAAGGGAAGGATCCTTCATCTTCGATTCGTCAAAAGCCTTTGTCCTTATACCGTCCCCGTCTTCGATAAAGACCCTGTTCCTGCTGTTCTCACTCCGTCCCATAATGAAGTAAGCTGTAACAGCATACTTTCCGTCACTGCTCTTTCCAAGTACTATCCCCCTTCCGGGATAGGGATTACTCTTTAACACCTCCGAAAGCTTTAACAATTCCATTTTTATACCACTCCTTTCTTTTCCTGATCCCGTATCAAATGTTCTCTATCTGCCAGTCAATGGGACTAATCCCGTTTTTTTCCAGAAACGCGTTGCATTTGGAAAAATGCCTGCAGCCGAAAAAGCCCCGGCTTGCGGACAGCGGACTCGGATGGGGAGCCTTCAGCACAAGATGCTTTTCATTATCAAGCATTATTTCCTTTTCTCCTGCCGGCCTTCCCCAGAGCATAAATACAATGGGATTCGGAGAATCGTTGAGACTCCTTATGACAGCATCCGTAAACTGCTCCCAGCCGTGCTTCTGATGGGAAGCCGCCAGGTGTGCCCTCACCGTCAGCACCGTATTTAAGAGCAGCACTCCCTGATCCGCCCACTTCTTTAAGTAACCGTTATTAGGGATGTAAAGTCCCAGATCATCATGCAGTTCCTTATAGATATTTTTAAGTGAAGGGGGTATGTCCCTTTCCCGTATCTCAGGCTTCACGGAAAAAGCCAGACCGTGGGCCTGCCCGTCGTTATGATAGGGATCCTGACCAAGGATCACCACCTTGACTTTGTTATAGGGAGTGTAGTGAAATGCATTAAAAATATCCTCTGAAGGAGGAAAGATCTTAGTAGTGTTATATTCGTCTTTAAGGAATTTATACAGCTCCGAGTAATAAGGCTTTTTGAATTCGCCCTGTAATACCGGCAGCCAGTCGTTGCTTATTCCCGGCATCTTACGTTGACTCCGTTTTCCTTAAGGAATGATTTCACTTCCCCAACGGAAAGCTCTTTATAGTGGAAAAGAGACGCAGCCAGAGCGGCTTCTGCATGTCCCTCCGTAAAGGCCGTGAGGAAATGTTCTTTTTTTCCGGCTCCGCCTGATGCGATCACCGGTATCTTTACACTGTCTGCTATGGCTCTTGTAAGCTCCAGGTCATAGCCGTTCTTTGTACCGTCACAGTCCATACTTGTAAGGAGTATCTCCCCGGCACCAAGGCTTTCGGCTTTTTTTGCCCACTCTATGGCATCAAGCCCCACGTCTATCCTTCCGCCGTTCTTATATACAGTCCAGCTTCCGTCACCCCTTCTTTTAGCATCCATTGCCAGCACCACGCACTGGCTCCCGAATTTATCCGCAGCCTCGCCTATGAGGCCGGGGTTATTGATAGCTGCGGAATTGACCGCAACCTTATCCGCACCTTCCCTTAAGACCTCTTTGAAATCATCAACGCTCCTTATGCCGCCGCCTACCGTAAAGGGAATGAAAAGCTGCTCTGCCACCTTTCGCACCAGATCCACAACAGTTTTCCTGTGGTCGCTGGAGGCTGTTATATCAAGGAACACAACCTCATCAGCCCCTTCCCTGTCATAGGCTTTTGCAACCTCCACGGGGTCCCCCGCATCTCTTAAGTTTACAAAATTCACCCCTTTTACAACCCGGCCGTTATTGATATCCAGGCAGGGGATTATCCTTTTAGTGTACATCTGATTCCTTTATATGCTGCTATGTATTTTGCTATTTCACCGCCAGGAAATTATCCAGAACCTTCATTCCCATATCAGAGCTCTTTTCCGGATGGAACTGGGTGGCGAATACATTCCCCTTCTCCACCGAAACATCTGCCGTAACCCCGTATTCTATGGTCGCAGTGACTATCTCTTTTTCATCCGCATGGACATAATAGGAGTGGACAAAATAGAAGAATTCTCCATCAGGGATTCCGTGGAATAATCTGCCGTTATTGTGAAGCTCTATTGAATTCCATCCGATGTTTGGAACCTTCAGGTCATTTATCGGCAGGAACTTTACGACTCTGCCCTTCAGTATGGAGAGTCCTTCCACCCCCGGAGATTCCTCACTTCCTTCAAACAGCAGCTGTTCCCCGAGACAGATCCCAAGGAATGGTTTTCCACTGAGCGCAGCCTCTTTGATAACGGGAATAAGGCCGTATGCCTTAAGCTTTTCCATGGCGTCTCCGAAAGCCCCCACCCCGGGAAGTATCACATGGCTTGCTTTTCTTATCTCTTCCGGATCTCTGGTGGTAAGTGGGGAGCCTCCTCTATGGCTTATGGCCTTTTCCACGCTTTTTATATTGCCTGCATCATAGTCAATTATAGCGATCATTTTCTGTAATCCCGGGCTCTATCTCGAAGAATAGGTTCCGTCATCCTGTCTTGAAACGTTGAATTCATAAAGCAGATCTCCCTCGCCGGAAGTATCTCCGCCCTCGTCACGGGGCTCTTCCTCAGCCGGTTCCTGAGGAGTTTCCTCATCTCCACTGTCATTCACCTCCGGGCTCTCCGGGGTTTCTCCCGTATCCGCGGCAACGTCGCCCTCAGGCTCATCCACTGTCTCCTCCGCGCTCTCCTTAGGGATCGCCCTGGGATCGTAGGCCTCTACCGATGTGGATACCACTCTCTGCTTATTCTTTTCCGCATTGCTGCGTACATCGACCCCTATGGAAGCCAGCTCGTCGTTTATTATCTCCTGCCTTACCCTGTCTCTCCATTCGGGATCCGCTATATCCATAAGGGCTACCGTATAGGTCGTCCTGTCTGCGATATTGGAAAGATCCGTTGCTCTCTCTTCTCCGATACCGTATTCATCCTTCAATATCCCAATGATCCTCTGATACTCCTCAGTAAGAGGTCCATCGATACCGTTGGCTCTGGCTTCCTCTATATGGTCATTATAATACGCCACACCCTCTATGAGAGAATTCAGGGCCTCCAGATTCTTCCCCTGTTTTGCGTAATCGTCGTAGGACTCATACTTCCTGTCAAGAGTCATGATAGTCACGGTATTATCGAATATCTGCTGGCTTTCCTCGTCAAGCCCGCGTACTCCGGCCATCGAGCGGAAAGCATCATCATACTGTCCTCTCTGATACTCTTCCTTACCCTGCTTTACAAAGCCTGCCTTGGGGAATACCGACAGACAGAATATTATCATTGCCGTAAGTGAAGCAAAGAAGATAAATACCGCTATGATCTTCTTCCTGGGGATCTTCTTCTCCGGAGGTCCGTCATCTGCCGGTTTCTTTTCCTTCTTCGGCTTCTTCGGCTTCGGTTTCTTTTCTTTCTTGGGTTTCGGCTTCTTTTCCTTCTTCTTTTTCTTCTTGCCCTCTTCTTCCTCAGCCTCTTTTATGACCTGCATGTTCTCCAGGGTGGCTTCGGAATGCCCTCCTGTTTCATCATCTTCGTCATCATCGCTGCTCTCAAAGAGTGCTCCCAGCAGCCTCTTAAAGAATCCGGGTTTCTTTTCCTTTTTCTCCCCGTCTTCTCCGTCGTCGCCTCCAAGGCTGCCTCCTCCGCCGCCGCGGGACGGCTTCTTTTCTTCGGCATCGGTAACGACCTCCGTACCTCCTCCCTCAAGATCCATGGAGTCTACGATTATGCCGTCTTCTTCAAGAGGAGGCATGTCCAGAGCTTCTCCGGCAGCTTCGGCTTTTCCGGCCTTCTTAGCCCTTTTGGGCTTTTCTTCCTCGCCGTCCTCTTCACTTTCCTCTTCATCCTCTCCATCCTTCTTCTTTCCGAAGAGACTGAAGAGACCGCCTAAGAGTCCGCCTTTCTTTTTCTTTTTTTTCTTTTCTTCGGGAGCTTCTTCCGCTGCCTTGTCCGCAGCTGAAAGATCGGCCAGCTCATCAACTGCGCCGCTTTCCTCCGCGACTCCGAGCATGCTCATCAGCTCGTCGTCAACCATCTCATTGCTGTCGTTCTTCTTTAAGAGATCACTTATCTCGGACAACTCGTCATCCTGAGGGATCTCATCGATTATCTCGGTAACATCCTTGTCATCAGACCCCGATACTCCTGCAAGCAGATCCTCCTCCGGAGCTGCTTCCGCTGCATCCGGCAACAGATCATCCAAAGCATCCGGTACCGTATCTCCTTCTGCCGGTGCCTCTCCTTCCCCAAGCTCAGGGATCACTCCAAGAAGATCGGCGATCTCATCCTCCGACATATCATCCCCTGACGGTGCAGCTTCCGGTCCGGCATCTTCTGCCCCGGATCCGGCTTCTTCTGTTTCCGGTTCTGCTTCTATCTCGGGCTCTGCTTCCGCTTCAGGCGCAGGCTCCTCTGCCGGAGCTTCCTCAGGCGCTGCATCCTCTGCGGA
>JAFVEU010000091.1 GCA_017475845.1 Lachnospiraceae bacterium
CCATTGCGGCCACCAGTATCTTAAATAAATTCGGCCTTCCGAAGGATGTGAGTTTCCTTATAGAAGGGGAATCCCTTTTAAATGACGGCATGGGAGTCGCGCTTTTTGTCTGCTTTTCCGGCATAGTGGCCGGTAAGGCCGGCGGCGGATTCGTGGCGATCATGCTGAGGGAGATCCTGGGTGCGGTTGTGATCGGGGTATCGGTTACGCTTCTTTTCTTTATCCTCTTCAGGAAGACAGAGGATGATAAGCGCAGGATCTACATAAGTCTCTTAAATGTGGCTCTTGCCTACTGGCTCTGTGAGATCTTTGACTGCTCCGGAGCCATAGCTTCGGTTATCTGCGGAGCGCTTTTCTTTGCGCTGCGGGGAAGGGAAGAAGAACAGAACCGGCCCATGAACTTAAAGGAATTTGATGATTTCTGGGAGGTGCTGGATACCACCCTCAATTCCGTGCTCTATGTGATACTGGGTTTTACCTTTATCCGTATCCTTCAGATGGAGCATGTGGTGATACTTTCCTGTTTTGCCGTGGTATGCAATCTCATTGCCCGGTACGGGAGCGTGTATTTAAGCACCTGTCTTACAGGTCCGCTTCCGGACGGCTTTACAAGGTCCCGCTTTTCAAAGCTTCTTACCTGGGGCGGCCTGAGGGGAGGTCTTTCCATAGCTCTTGCCATGAGTACCCTCCCTCTGCTCCCGGATGATACCTACCGTGTGATCCTCGGCTGCACCTATGCCATAGTATTCTTTACAACGGTGGTACAGGGGCTCAGCATGAAGCAGGTATATGAGAAGATCATAAAATAGCAGGAAGAAACGGTGCTTTTCCTAAATCTCCACAAGTGGTATTATTACCTTTAAGGTTATGGGGGAGTATCCACCGGCAGGGCGCAGGCACTTTATCGGTGGAGCTGTCTGCCTGCAGTAAGGAACGGAATATGAAATTCACTAAAATGCAGGGCATAGGGAATGACTATGTCTATATAAACGGTTTTGAGGAAAAGTTTGCGGACCATCCCGGCATGTCGGTAAAGGTAAGCGACAGGCATTTCGGTATAGGCTCCGACGGTCTCATCATCATAAATCCCTCCGATAAGGCGGATTTTGAGATGGAAATGTACAATGCGGACGGCAGCAGGTCCGAGATGTGCGGAAACGGCATAAGATGTGTGGGTAAATTCGTCTACGACAAGGGACTTACGGATAAGACGGAGATAACCGTGGATACCCTGGCCGGAGTCAAGAAGCTTAAGCTTTTCACGGAGAACGGCAGGGTAAAGAGCGTCACCGTGGATATGGGGGAGCCTATCCTTAAGGCTGAGGATATTCCCGTAAATATCCCGGGGATCAGCGGAGATACGGAAAAGGTGGTAAGTGTCCCCATAGAGGTGAAGGGAAAGGAATATAAGATAACCTGTGTATCCATGGGGAATCCCCACGGCGTGGTCTTTGTGCCGGAGGATCCCGGGGATCTGAATCTGGAAGCCCTGGGACCGGACTTCGAGAACCATGCCTATTTCCCCAACAGGGTAAATACCGAATTTATCTATGTGAAGGACAGGAAAAACCTGATAATGAGGGTCTGGGAAAGAGGCAGCGGAGAGACCTTTGCCTGCGGCACCGGAGCCTGCGCATCCCTTGTGGCAGCGGTACTTAACGGGCTCTCCGACAGAGAGGTTGACATAAAACTGTTAGGGGGCACGCTCCACATAAAATGGGATGAGGATGACGGGCATGTCTATATGACAGGTCCCGCAGAAACGGTCTTTGAAGGAGATCTGGAAGAAAGCCTTGTCACAAGGCTGTAGTCACAAAAGGGTCAGCGCTTCTCCTGCGGAGCGGAAATTGTTTTAAGAAGAAAGGAACGGTAAAGACAGAAAATGTTCAAGGTAAACAGCGATTATTTAAAGCTCAGAGGCTCTTATCTCTTCTCCGAGATCGGGAGAAGGGTCAATGAATATCAGGCGGCAAATCCCGATAAGAAGATCATAAGGCTGGGTATAGGGGACGTGACGAGACCCCTGACTCCCACCATTATCTCCGCCCTTCATGAAGCAGTGGATATGGAGGGAAGGGAAGAGACCTTTAAGGGCTACGCTCCGGATCTGGGGTACGCTTTCTTAAGGGAGACCATAGCGGAAAACGACTATAAGAAGAGAGGCTGCGATATTGAGAGCGATGAGATCTTCGTATCCGACGGGGCAAAGAGCGATTCCGCAAATATCCAGGAGATCTTCAGCCGGGATAATAAGATAGCGGTCTGTGATCCCGTATATCCGGTTTATCTGGATTCCAATGTCATGGCGGGGCGAGCCGGGGATTATGACGAAAAGGAAGAAAAGTGGAAGGGTGTGGTATACATGCCCTGTACGGCTGAAAACGGCTTCTGTCCCGATCTGCCGGAGGAGATCCCCGATATCATCTATATCTGTTCCCCCAATAATCCCACGGGAACGGCCATGAAAAAGGATGAGCTGCAGAAGTTTGTGGATTATGCCAATGAGAACCATTCCGTGATCATATTTGACGCGGCCTATGAGGCTTATATCTCCGAAGAGGGAGTGCCCCATTCCATATATGAATGCGCTGACGCAAAGAAGTGTGCTATCGAGATCCGTTCCTTCTCAAAGAATGCGGGCTTTACCGGCGTGAGACTGGGATTCTCCGTGGTTCCCAAGGAGCTGAAGAGCGCAGACGGATACGATCTCTATTCCCTCTGGAAGAGAAGACACGGCACCAAATTCAACGGGGCTCCCTTTATCCAGCAGAAGGCGGGAGAGGCAGTCTATTCCCCGCAGGGCCGGGAAGAGATAAAGGGTCTGGTATCCTATTACATGGAAAACGCAAAGGTCATAAGGGAAGGACTGAAGTCCGCAGGATTTACGGTTTACGGAGGTGTGAATGCACCCTACATCTGGCTTAAGACCCCGGATAACATGAGCAGCTGGGATTTCTTTGATCATCTCTTAAAGAATGCCGGCGTTGTAGGCACTCCGGGTTCAGGCTTCGGGCCCTCCGGAGAAGGCTATTTCCGCCTGACTGCTTTCGGCAGCCATGAAAATTCCGCGGAAGCCATGGGAAGGATCGCGGATCTTTAAGAGGTGGCCTGTTATATGAAGTACGAGGGATATTCATTTATTTTCGACATTGACGGTACCATCTGTCCCATTAAGAAACAGGACGAGA
This sequence comes from Lachnospiraceae bacterium, assembly GCA_017475845.1. GTDB lineage: Bacteria > Bacillota > Clostridia > Lachnospirales > Lachnospiraceae > NK4A144. The sequence continues at coordinate 3,189 of JAFVEU010000091.1, forward strand.
AGTATGAAGACCTGGTACCCTATGGGGAGATGGTGGAGAAGATACGGTTTTATAAGGAAAACGGGGCAAAGATAATACTCTTTACCTCAAGGAACATGAATTCCTATAACGGAAATCTGGGGCTTATCAATAAGCATACGGCTCCGGTGCTCTCTGAGTGGCTTGAGAAATGGCAGATACCCTATGACGAGATAGTCTACGGGAAGCTGTGGCCGGGACATAAGGGGTTCTATGTGGATGACAGGACCGTAAGGCCGGATGAATTCCTTAAATTTTCGCCGGAGGAACTGGATGAGCTGTGCGGGTCCTCCAGGTGCAGCGGATAGGAGAGTGCTGGGATGATGATGTTTTTAAATATAGTTTTGCTTGCAGCAGGCTTTGTATTTCTGGTAAAGGGAGCGGATATCTTTGTGGACGGAAGCTCCAATGTGGCAAGGACCTTTCATGTGCCCGGTCTCGTTATCGGACTTACCATAGTGGCTATGGGAACTTCCTTTCCCGAGCTGGCGGTGAGTTCCGTGGCTGCGGTACAGGGCTCCAATGAGATAGCACTGAGCAATGTCATAGGTTCAAATCTTTTTAATCTGCTGATGGTCCTGGGTTTGAGCGCGGTCATAAGAAGGCTTCCCGTGGAAAAAAGCGTGATCATGAGGGACTTTCCATTGTTCCTGGCATCAACCGTTTTTGTTTTCTTCTTTATCGCGGCGGGCTACCTCCCTTTCGGATTCGCCGGAATGGATATGTCGGCAAAGACCGGGACTCTCATAAGGCCGGCCTCCATCGTGCTGATCATAGCCTTTGTGGTCTATATCGTATATCTTATCCTTGATGCCCGTAAGAACCCGTCTGAGCCGGAAACGGAGGCTCAGATCCCTCTGTGGAAGTGTGCCCTGATGATAGTCTTCGGCGCAGCCCTTATCATCCTTGGAGGACAGGCGGTGGTAAACAGCGCGAAGTTCATTGCCTCGGCCATGGGGCTTACGGAAACACTTATCGGCCTTACCGTGGTGGCGGTGGGAACCTCCCTGCCGGAACTGGTAACCTCCATGGTAGCCTGCAGTAAGGGTGAAACGGGACTGGCTGTGGGAAACGCAGTGGGCTCCAATATCTTTAATGTCATGCTGATACTGGGAGTCTCCTGTACCATCAGCCCCATTACCGCCAATGTGGCTTCTCTCTGGGATACGCTGATCCTTATCGGTGCGGGGCTCCTCACCTGGGCCTGTGCCGCTACCAGGCGTTCCATAGGAAGGCTTGAGGGCAGCATAATGGTACTCTGTTACGTGGGTACCATAGTATTTGCGATCATAAGATAAAGGGAAAGAAAATGGGATCATTTAAGGATATAGAAGAAGCAAGAAGCTTTTTTAAGAAGGACAGATTTGCCACGGAAAACGGAATGCGGATCGATGAACTGGATGATGAGCATTCCTTATGCAGCATGGAATTATGGGACAGCCACAAGAATGCCAATGACGGCATTATGGGCGGAGTGATCTATACCCTTGCGGATTTTGCCTTTGCAGCCCTTGTCTGCAATATCCATAACCCCACCGTGGCCCAGCAGGTCAGTATGAACTTTCTTTCCGCGCCCAGGGGAAAGAAGCTCTTTGCAAGGGCTGAGTGCCGGAAGGACGGAAGGACCTCCACCATAGTCACAGTGGATGTGACGGACGAAAAGGGAAACGACGTTGCGCTTTTCACAGGCACCGGTTTTAAGTTATAATACTTTCAACGACCAGAAGGAGAGGTGTATTTATGAAGGTGTTGGTAATAAACTGCGGAAGCTCTTCTCTTAAATTCAGGCTGATCGACACGGCAACGGAAACGGTTCTGGCCAGAGGGCTTTTTGAGAGGATCGGGCAGGAAAAAGGTGGTTTTTCCTATATTCCCGGAGAAAAGGATAAGATCACGGAGGACAGGGTGATCCCTGACCACTATGAAGCCGTGAAGATCCTGATAGAAACCATCACAGACAGCAGGCTGGGGGTTATAGGAAGTCTGGATGATATAGATGCAGTGGGACACAGGATAGTTCATGGCGGGGACAAATTTGCCCACCCGGTGGTGATAACGGATGAGGTGATAAGGGGTATAGAGGAGTGCTCACGTCTGGCACCCATACATAATCCCGTGAACCTCCTTGGCATAAAGGCCTGTATGAAATATATGCCCGATACGGTCATGGTGGGGGTCTTCGACACATCCTTCCATCAGACCATGCCGGAGGAAGCCTATCTCTACGGCATTCCCTATGAGTACTATGAAAGGGACAGGGTAAGGAAATACGGATTCCACGGCATGAGCCACGAATATGTGGCCGGAGAGACCGCAAAAATGCTGGGAAAGGATATCAGGGATACCCGGATAATCACCTGTCATCTCGGTAACGGTGCTTCGATCTGCGCCGTTAAGGGAGGAATATCCGTAGATACTTCCATGGGCTTTACGCCTCTGGCGGGGATCATAATGGGCACCCGTTCGGGAGGGATAGATCCGGAGATAGTTAATTATATCGCCACCGAAGAAAACAAGTCCCTTCAGGAGGTTATGGATATCCTGAACACAAAGTCGGGGCTGTACGGGGTTTCCGGCTATCTGTCATCCGATGTCAGGGATCTGACAGAGGAGTATGATAAGGGGAATGAGGACGCAAAACGCGCTCTGAACAAGCTGTCCTACTCAATCACAAAATTCATCGGTGCATATGTGGTGGTCCTTGGAGGGGTTGATGCCATTACATTCACCGCGGGAATAGGCGAGAACAGCTGGCTTGTAAGGAAGCTTGTGTGTGAGCGTCTCAACGCCCTTGGGGTTGTGCTGGATGAGGAGAAGAATAAAAATGTCAAAGGGGCTGACATGATATCCGCAGCGGAGTCCAAAGTGAAGATCTTCAGGATCCCCACGGATGAGGAAATGTCAATAGCAAGACAGGTAGTAAAGACTTTATCATGAGAAGGCAGTAAACAACGGTATTCGGCAATTGGGTTATAGGGAGGTATGTCATGAAGGAATTCAATTTTACTGTAACTGATGAAAACGGGATCCATGCACGCCCGGCGGGACAGCTGGTGAAGGAGGCAAAGAGCTTTAACAGCAGCATAACCGTTGAAAAAGGCGATAAGAGCAGTGATATGAAAAAGCTCTTAAAGCTTATGGGCATGGGGATCAAGCAGGGCGATACCATCACCGTAAAAGTGGAGGGGGACGATGAGGACGCCTGTGCTGCAAAGGTAGAGGAATTCTTAAAGGAGAATTTCTGAAAAACAAAAACAGGAGAGAAAACAAATGACAGGATCGGCGATTTGTGTACTGCTGGCTATTATTGCGTATCTGGGGCTTACGATCTACGTAGGCGTCTATTTCAGCAAAAAGGGCAGCGCGGAGGATACTGAGAATTTTTACCTTGGAGGCAGGGCGCTGCATCCGGTGGTGACCGCAATGAGTGCGGAGGCTTCGGACATGAGCTCCTATCTTCTCATGGGGCTTCCGGGACTTGCGTATCTCTGCGGTGTGGCGGAAGTGGGATGGACAGTCATAGGACTGGCCATAGGTACCTACCTTAATTTCCTTCTGGTGGCAAAACGTCTCAGGGTGTATTCCGAGGAGATCGGAGCCAGCACCATACCGGATTTCTTTTCCAGACGCTATGAGGATGACCGGCACGCACTTTCCCTCATCGCGGCACTGGTGATCCTGGTATTTTTCATTCCATACACGGCTTCCGGTTTTAAGGCTGTGGGAACACTGTTCAACAGCCTTTTCGGATGGGATTATCACGTTTCAATGATAGTGGGTGCCATCGTCATAGTGGGCTACACTGTTTTGGGAGGGTTTTTGGCCGTATCCACCACGGACCTTATCCAGTCAGTGGTCATGAGCCTTGCCCTTCTTGTCATCATCTTATTCGGAATAGGACAGGCCGGAGGAATTGGTGCCGTTATCAGTAATGCGGCTGCTCTTCCCGGGTATTTAAGCCTTACCCAGGGCTATGATCCCTCTGCGGGAGCAGCGGGCAGCTTCGGCTTCCTTCCCATAGTCTCCACTATGGCCTGGGGACTGGGATATTTCGGTATGCCCCATATCCTCTTACGTTTCATGGCTATACGTAATCCGGAGGAGATAAAGTATTCAAGGCGCATAGCTGCTGTCTGGGTAGTGGTTTCCATGGCAGTTGCGGTATTTATCGGTATCATAGGATACAGCATTTCGGTTGCGGGAAAGATCCCCATGCTTGAAACAAGCGCGGATTCCGAGACAGTCATCATAAAGATCGCGGATGTCATGAGTAAGAATGGTGTGTTCTTCGCGATAATCGCAGGTATAGTTATGGCCGGTATTCTCGCCGCCACCATGTCCACTGCGGATTCCCAGCTTCTGGCAGCTGCCAGCAGCATGTCTGAGGACCTGATGAAGAACTTCTTCGGGATCAAGATGGAGAAAAAGACTTCCATGATAATAGCCAGAGGCACGGTAATAGTGATAGCTCTTATTGCAGTCTTCCTGGCCTGGGATCCAAACAGCAGTGTGTTCCGTGTTATCTCCTTTGCCTGGGCGGGCTTTGGTGCGGCCTTCGGACCTGTAATGCTCCTTGCCATGTTCTGGAGGCGGGGAAACAAGGCAGGCGCCATGGCAGGTATGCTTGCAGGCGGGATCATGGTGTTCGTATGGAAATACCTCATCGCTCCCATGGGAGGCGCATTTGCGATCTATGAACTGCTTCCTGCCTTTATAATTGCCCTGGTAGTTGATGTTGTTGTATCAGGCGCAACTGCCGAGCCCTCGGAAAGCATCCGTAAGACCTTCGATAAGGTTGAGGCTTCATTATAAGGAGCAGTATAAACAGCTATGAAATTCATTTCCTGGAATGTAAACGGATTAAGAGCCTGCGTCGGGAAGGGAGACTTCGGTGAGGCCTTTGCTTCCCTTGATGCGGATGTCTTTTGTCTGCAGGAGACAAAGCTGCAGCAGGGACAGATAGAGCTGGACATCCCTTCGGAATATGAGCAGTTCTGGAACTATGCCGAGAAAAAGGGCTATTCCGGCACGGCGGTGTTCAGCAGGATAAAGCCTCTTCAGGCCACCTATGGCATGGATGCCTATAAGGAGGACAAAGAGGGGCGGATAATCTGTCTGGAGTACGATAAATATTATCTTATCACGGTCTATACCCCGAATTCAAAGCAGGAGCTTTTAAGGCTTGATGACAGGATGGACTGGGAGGATGCCTTTTTAAGGTACATAAACGATCTGCAGAAGAAAAAGCCTGTGATAATCTGTGGGGACATGAACATTGCCCATGAGGAGATAGACCTTAAAAATCCCGCCACAAACCACAGGAATGCGGGTTTTACCGATGAGGAGAGGGAAAAGAGGACGGCTATTCTTAAGGAGGGCAGGCTCATAGACACCTTCCGTTTTCTGAATCCGGATACAGAAGGGGTATATTCCTGGTGGTCATACCGGGCCAACGCCAGAAAGAATAATGCAGGCTGGCGCATAGACTACTTCCTGATCTCCGAAGCCCTTAAGGGTTCCCTGGAGAACGCCGGTATACATACGGAAATATACGGCTCCGACCATTGTCCGGTGGAGCTTGTTCTCAAGGATTGAAGGATCATTAATAGTATGATGGGCGGTCACTCCCGGTACCTTCCGGGGGTGACTCCTTTATATTTCCTGAAAGTCCTGATGAAATAGGACAGATCATTGAAGCCACAGGAATAAGCCACCTCCGTTACGGATTTTCCCTGATGGGAGAGCTCGTAGCAGGCGTGCTCTATCCTTTGATAATTCAGATAATCCATGGGGCTGCGGCTGGTCATCCTCCGGAAGAAACGGCAGAAATAGCCGGGGTTCATCCCCGCCTCGTCCGACAGCTGCTTCAGTGTGATCTCCGAGGAATAATTGTGATCTATGTAATCCAGCACGCTTTTGAACCTGCTTATCTTTTTGGTTCCCCTTAAGGACTCCGGCGCCCCGGTATTATACAGTCTCTTGGTCAGTATCTGTCCGAAAAGCAGGGAAATGGAGCCTGCCACTGACAGCTCATAGCCCTCCGCCGGATCGGAAATGGAATCAAATACCGCTGCCGCAGTCCGGATGATATCCTTGTTGCTCTTATCGTAGAAGATAGAGGGCCGGAGAGATTTTGAAATGAGCTTATGGAACCAGGGAGAGGACATGGGCCCGGAATTCATGAAATAGGACAGGTCGAAGACCAGGCACTCGTAGGTGCAGTTTTCCGGCACTCCTGCATGCAGCGCTCCCCCCGGAACGAGAATGAGCTCCGAGGGCCGCAGGGTAAAGTGATCCTCGTCCACCGTCATTTCCAGAACCCCCTTAAGCACCCGTATGAGCTCGTATTCCTCATGCCAGTGGTAGTCCATCACATAGCGGGGGTGCTTTCTGTTCAGATGGTGATATTCGAAGGGAAATTCCGCCGTCCCGTGTTTTTTGTTTTCGTGTAATTCCAGATATTGCATGAATACATTATAGTTCTGTCAGTGGAAACATCAACAGAAAAATATCTTGGGTGTGATTTGTATTGTAAAAAAAAGAGATAAATAGTAAAATACCATAGACGGCGATTCAGTCGTTATGATGTTATGAAAGGCAGGGGATAAAATGAGATTAGTTACGAGGAGTGATTTCGACGGACTTGTTTGTGCCATGATCTTAAAAGAGATCAAGCTTGTTGATGAGATTAAATTTGTACACCCTAAAGATGTTCAGGACGGAAAGGTGGATCTGAACAGTAATGATATCACCACCAACCTTCCCTATGACGAGAGAGTAGGCCTGTGCTTTGACCATCATGAGTCCGAGCTCAGCAGGAAATCCGACGCTGTCGGCTCCGGAAAGTGGATCATCGAAGGAGAAGCCAAATCCGCAGCCAGGGTAGTGCATAATTATTATAAGGACAAGTATGATCTTTCCCGTATCTCCGATGAGATAATGGAAGCTGTTGACAAGGGCGACAGCGCTGACTTTACCATAGATGAGGTTAAAAACCCCAAAGACTGGGTGCTTATGAATTTCCTCATGGATGCCAGAACGGGGCTCGGACGTTTCCATGACTTCAGGATATCCAATTATGACCTTATGATGGAGCTTATCGATTACTGTCTCGATCATCCCATTGAGGATGTGCTCAAGCTTCCCGACGTTAAAGAGCGTGTGGATATGTACTTCGAGCAGCAGGAGAAATTCAGGGAGCAGCTTGCGAGTATCAGCCATCAGGAAGGACGCTGCGTGATAGTGGATCTCAGAAACGAGGATCCCATATATACGGGAAACCGTTTCCTGATCTATACCATGTTCCCGGATGCATATTTCAGCCTGCACATCGCATGGGGACTTAAAAAGCAGAATACCGCAGTCATGATCGGAAAGTCCATATTCAAGGATTCTCCGGATGTGGATAAGAATATCGCAGATATATGCCTTAAGCACAATGGAGGCGGCCATAAGAATGCCGGCACCTGCCAGCTGGATAACGACAAGGTCGATGAGCTTCTGCCCGAGATATTGGAATACTTCAATTCATAAACAAAGGAATAAAGCATAAGAGAAGGGGACGGTTCTACCGTCTCCTTTTGCATGCGGAAAAACCGGTTTATGAAATATGCACAAGAAAGCACCCCTGTATTTGTCGTATTTTGATAAATTATCTTTAAAAGTGAATATTGTTATACTTTTGCAATGATTTCCCTATTATTCAGTTGAAAATAATGGTAAAGTATCCAATAAGCGAAACGTTTTTATCAGTATGAACGGCGTTTTTTATTCAGGAAAGGAGTGGCATCGAATATTATGGCAGATTCAAGAAAGCTTGTAGGTGGACATCCGGTCATCGGCATCCGTCCTATCATAGACGGCAGAAAAGGACCCCTTGATGTAAGGGGATCTCTTGAAGAACAGACAATGAGCATGGCAAAGCGTGCCAAAAAGCTCTATGAGGAAAATTTAAAATATGCAGACGGCACACCGGTTAAGGTTGTGATCTCGAATACAACTATCGGACGTGTTAAAGAGAGCGCACTCTGCGCAGAGCAGTTTAAGAAAGAAGTGGTTGAGATCACACTTTACGTTACTCCCTGCTGGTGCTACGGTTCCGAGACAATGGACATGGATCCCAATACCATTAAGGGTGTATGGGGACTTAACGCAACAGAGAGACCCGGAGCGGTCTATCTGGCGTCCGTCCTTGCAACACACGCCCAGAAGGGACTTCCTGCCTTCGGGATGTACGGAAAGGATGTTCAGGATGCGGATGATGAGACCATTCCCGATGATGTAAAGGAGATGCTTCTCCGTTTCGGCCGTGCGGCAGTTGCTGCAGCTTCCATAAGGGGACTTTCCTATCTGCAGATCGGAAGCGTTACCATGGGTATCGGCGGTTCCATCATGGATCAGGACTTCATGGAGTCCTATCTGGGAATGAGAGTGGAATCAGTGGATGAGGTTGAGATCATCCGCCGTATGGAAGAGGGTATCTACGACGAGGAAGAATTCAGGAGAGCCCTTGAGTGGACAAAGAAATACTGTCCCGAAGGCTTTGACAAGAACCCTGACTGGATACAGAAGGACAGGAAAACAAAGGACGAGCAGTGGGAATTCACCGTAAAGATGTATATCATCATCAAGGATCTGATGAGAGGCAATGCAAAGCTTGCGGACAAGAACGCTACTGCCGGAAAACAGGCCTTTGAAGAGGAGGCTCTGGGACACAACGCCATAGCAGGCGGCTTCCAGGGACAGAGACAGTGGACGGATCACTGGCCGAACTGTGATTATCCCGAGGCTTTCCTCTCCACTTCGTTTGACTATGACGGCGCCAGGGAGCCCTATGTTCTCGCTACCGAGAATGATGTGCTGAACGGCGTATGCATGCTGCTTGAAAAGCAGCTCACCGGTATGGCATCCATCTTCTCCGATGTACGTACATACTGGAGCGGAGATTCCGTTAAGAGGGTTACCGGCTATGAGATAGAGGGTCACGCCAAGGATTCCGACGGTTTCCTGCATCTCATCAATTCCGGAGCATCGGCTCTTGATTATTCCGGAGCTTCCGTAAATGAGAAGGGCGAAAATGTAGTTAAGGAATTCTGGAACCTGACAGAGGATGATCAGAAGAAGATGCTGGAAGCTACCACCTGGAATCCCGCAGACAACGGATATTTCAGGGGAGGCGGATATTCCTCCAGATTCCTTACGGATGCCGAGATGCCAATTACCATGGTAAGGCTGAACCTTGTCAAGGGACTTGGCCCCTTCTTCCAGATAGCTGAAGGGTGGACCGTAAAGCTTCCTGCCGAAGTAACGGACGCACTCTGGAAGAGAACGGATTATACCTGGCCCTGCACCTGGTTCGCTCCCAGATGCGACGGAAAAGAAGGAAGCGTATTCAAGAGTGCTTATGAGGTAATGAGAGCCTGGGGTGCAAATCACGGAGCTTCCGTATACGGCCATGTAGGCGCAGACCTTATAACCCTGGCATCTATGCTCCGTATCCCGGTAGCAATGCACAACGTTCCGGATGAGAAGATCTACCGCCCCGCAGCCTGGAGCGCTTTCGGAACAAAGGACAAGGAGGGAGCGGACTACAGAGCCTGCATGAACTTCGGACCCCTCTACAAGCCCTACAAATAAGACCAAAGCCTTAATGATTTCCCTATAAAAACGCCCCGGAACTTAGTTTCCGGGGTGTTTGCATTATTTATATGAGCAAAAAGCGAAGCGTTTGCGAGTTTGATGGTCGGATCGGGGTTCGGGCCCGGGTTTCACGGGGGCGTCTTCAGATCCCGAGGATCTGCCGGAGGGTTTTTCCTGCTCCAGCGCTTTTTTACGTTCCTCTTCCTGCGCAGCTTTCAGCTCCTCCTGCCGGCGCTCCAGCTCAAGACAGGCCTGCCTTTCAAGCTCCCTCTGCCTTAATTCTTCCTGCTCCGCAGCCTCCGCAAGCTCCACTTTCTTCAGCAGTAAAACACTAAATCTTATTGTATCCACGGGGAATAAAGCTGTCAATGACATAAGGGCACCGGAAGGAGATAAGAAATTAAAAAACCTCTTGAAATTTTCAATTTCTGTGCATATAATAATTAATCAGAGCGAAACGTTTCGTGTTAGACATAGGGATTTCATGTCATAAATGCCGACAGAATAAGCATGAAACGTTATGCAGAAAACAGCTGATGATTTGCAATCGGAACATTAAGGAGGAGAAAAATGCTTAAAGGTATTCCAAAGATTCTTTCACCCGAACTGCTGAAGGTTCTCAATGAAATGGGTCACAGTGATGTGATCGTTATCGGAGATGGGAATTTCCCTGCCGAGACCATGGGTAAAAACGCCATAGTCCTCCGGGCTGACGGACACGGGGTGCCTGAGCTTTTAGATGCCATACTTACAGTGATGCCTCTGGATTCATATGTGGAGCATCCGGTGAATCTCATGGAGCTTATGCCCCAGGATGTGGGTGTTATCGAGACTCCCATCTGGGATGAGTACGCAAAGATAGTTGCAAAGCATGATGAAAGAGGAGAGAAGGCCATAGGTCATCTTGAGAGATTCAAGTTCTATGATGAAGTAAAGAAGAATGCATATTGTGTGGTTGCCAGCGGCGAATCGGCAGTTTATGCAAATGTCATGCTTCAGAAGGGTGTTGTTAAGGACGCGCAGTAAGAAGAACGGCCGGTGTCTGTCCCGTATCACTGATACGGGATGCCGTCCCGGCGGGGGACGAAGCGGCGCCGGAATGGAGCAGTTCTCAGGAAAGGGGTAGTTATAATGAAAGATCATCCGTTAAAAGTAATGATAGAGGAGAGAAAAAAGGGCATACCTGCCGGGATACCCTCATACTGCACCGCAAACAGGCTGGTGCTGAAGGCAGCTCTTTTAAGGGCAAAGGAGATCAATAAGCAGGTGCTCATCGAGGCCACAGCCAATCAGGTAAACCAGTTCGGCGGTTATACGGGAATGAAGCCCGCGGACTTTTACAGATTTGTTCGCGAGATGGCAGAGGAGATCGGCCTTCCGGAGGAAATGCTGATACTTGGTGGAGATCATCTCGGCCCACTTACCTGGCAGGATCTTCCCGAAGAGGAAGCCATGAAGAACTCCGAGGATCTGGTCTACGCATATACCAGAGCCGGATTTACCAAGATCCATCTGGATACCAGCATGAAGGTAAAGGACGATCCGGAGGGATTGCTTTCCACCGAGACCATTGCAGAAAGAGGAGTCCGCTTATATAAGGTCTGCATGCAGGCCTATGAGGACCTTAAGAAGGAAAAGCCTGACGCCGTAAGACCGGTATTCATCATCGGTTCTGAGGTTCCCATCCCGGGAGGCTCCCAGGAGGAGGAAGACTCCCTGGCGGTCACTAAAAAAGAAGCCTTTGCCGATACGGTGGACACATATAAGGCCTGCTTTGAAAAGGCAGGGGTGGCTGAAGGCTTCAGGGATGTGATAGCAGTGGTGGTACAGCCCGGAGTGGAGTTCGGTGACGAGCAGGTATTCTACTATGACAGGGATAATGCGGCATCCCTCTGCGCTAAGCTTAAGGAATATCCGGATCTGGTATTTGAAGGACATTCCACTGACTACCAGACAGCTGCCTGTCTTAAGAAAATGGTGGAGGACGGCATAGCCATTCTTAAGGTGGGGCCGGCTCTTACCTTCGGTCTGAGGGAAGCGCTTTTCTCCCTTTCCATGATGGAAAAGGAGCTGGTTCCCGAGAGTGAGCAGTCACACTTTATGGAAGTTCTGGATCAGGTGATGGTGGAAAATCCCGACAACTGGAAAAAGCACTATCACGGGGATGAGAGACAGAAAGCCCTTGCAAGGAAGTACAGCTATTCCGACAGGGCAAGATACTATATCGGGGAGGAAAAGCCCTCGGCGGCAATTGAAAAGCTTTTTGCAAACTTAAGGAAATATCCCCTGTCAATGAATATCCTTCATCAGTACATGCCCCGGCAGTACGACAGGATACTGGAAGGGGAATTAAAGGCAGATCCCGAAGAGCTGGCTATGGCCGGAGCTCTGGAATACATGAGGGATTACGAATTTGCCGCTTTCGGCTGATAACCCCGGTCAAAAGGAAAGGAGAGGCGGAAAATGTATGTAACTTCAAAGGAAATGCTGAATGAAGCTCAGAAGGGCGGATATGCCGTAGGAGCCTTTAATGCGGAAAATATGGAGATGATAAGGGCCATCATAGCCGCAGCGGAGGAGCTCAGGGCTCCGGTAATGATACAGACTACCCCCGGAACGGTGAAATATGCTTCTCTGGAAACCTTTGCGGCAATTACAAAGGCCGAGGCCGAAAAAGCCATGGTTCCGGTGTGCCTGCATCTGGATCACGGTTCAAGCTTTGAAATGGCAGTCAAGGCCATACAGGTCGGATATTCCTCGGTGATGATAGACGGCTCGAAGCTGGATCTGGAAGCAAATATCGCACTCTCAAGGAGAGTGGCCGATGTGGGAAGAGCCTGCGGAGTTCCCGTGGAAGCCGAGCTGGGAAAGGTGGGAGGCAAGGAAGACGACACCGAATCAAAGGAGTCGGCATATACGGATCCTGCTGAGGCAAAGCGCTTTGTTGAGGAGACAGAGGTGGATTCCCTGGCCATAGGCATAGGCACAGCACACGGAGTATATAAGGTTAAACCGGTACTTAATACACAGAGGATCACGGAAGTCAGGGAAGTGGTAAGCATTCCCCTGGTACTTCACGGTTCCTCGGGACTTACGGATGATGACGTAAGGGACTGCGTAAAACGCGGCATGTGCAAGGTTAATTTTGCCACGGAGCTCAGGCAGCAATATTTAAGGGCTACAAGAGAATTATTAAATGCGGACGCTGCCATCATCGATCCGAAAAAGATCGGCGAGGCTGCAATGAAGGCGGTTAAGGCCCAGGTAGAGTACAGGATGAAGGTCTGCGGCTGCGACGGCAGGGCGTAAGACCGGAAGGAAGGTTCAACGGATGGCAGTGTATCTTCTCGGAATAGATATAGGCACAAGCTCGTGCAAGATCGTGCTTTTTGACAGAGACGGCAATGTGAAGGCCACGGAAACCGGTGAGTACAAAGTCTATTACCCGAAGGAGGGCTGGGCGGAGCAGGATCCGGATGAGTGGTGGAATGCGGTATGTGAAAGCACAAAAAAGGTGATCGAAAAGAGCGGTGTAGACCCTTCGGATATAGCCGGTGTGGGAACCGACGGACAGAGCTGGTCGGCGGTCGCGCTGGACAGAGAAGGCAACAGCCTTATCAGGACACCTATATGGATGGATACCAGATCCGGGGACATCTGCAGAAGGCTTCGGGAGACCATGGGGGACAGGATCTTTGAACTGTCCGGAAACAGTCTGCAGCCCAGCTATACCACGGCAAAGATCCTCTGGTATAAGGAGAACCACCCGGAGGTATATAAGAATATCAGATATATCCTGCAGTCCAACAGCTTTATAGTTTACAGGCTCACCGGCGTTATCAGCCAGGATATTTCCCAGGGATACGGTCTGTCCTGCTTTGATATGAAAAAGGGCTGCTGGGATAACGATATGGCACGGGATCTTAATATTCCCGTGGATTTCCTTCCCGAAATATATCCCTGCCATCAGGTGGTGGGAAAGGTCACGAAGGAGGCAGCCGGTCTCACAGGTCTTAAAGAGGGTACACCCGTGGTGGCCGGAGGCCTGGATGCGGCCTGCGGGACTTTGGGAACCGGAGTGCTGGAGCACGGTGAGACCCAGGAACAGGGCGGACAGGCGGGAGGAATGAGCATCTGCCTTGATCATTTTGCGGCGGATCCCACCCTTATCACCAGCTTCCATGTGGTCCCTGACAGATGGCTTTTACAGGGCGGCACCACGGGAGGAGCCGGGGTGATGCGCTGGATCACCGGCAATTTCGGTGATTATGAGAGAACACAGGAGAAGCTGAGGAACATGACGGATGTGGCCCAGTTCAATGAGCTGGCGGAGGGAGTTGCTCCCGGTTCGGATGGACTTATCTTCCTGCCCTATATGGCAGGGGAGAGATCCCCCATCTGGGATCCGAAAGCCAAGGGAGTCTGGTACGGCATTGATTTCACCAAGACGAAGGCTCATTTCATCAGGTCCGCAATGGAAGGCGGAGCCTTTGCACTGAGGCATAATCTGGAGATCGCCGAGAAGTGCGGAGGAGAGGTAAAGGAGCTGAGGGCCATGGGAGGCGCATCCCTTGCACATATCTGGACACAGATAAAATCGGATGTCACCGGCAAGCCCATAACTGTCTGTCATTCGGGGACGGAAACCTCTCTGGGGGCAGCACTTCTGGCCGGAGCCGGCACCGGTGTATATGAGAGCTTTGACGAGGCGGTAAGTCTCACGGTACATACCACCAGGCATCATGAGCCGGATCCCGGAAATAAGGAAGTATACGACAGGAATTACAGGATATACCGTGAATTGTACGAAGACTTAAAGGATCTGATGGACAGGCAGTAAAGTCCTTAATGAAACATAATGTAAGAACAGCGGAAAGGAGAGATGCCGTACTATCCTGAAAAGGATCACAGGCGGCGGTACAGAAAAGTGAAAGCAGGAGTTATATATGCACCAAACGATATAAGATACGAGGATATGGCGGATCCGGAACCCAAAGCCGGCGAAGTCAGGGTAAAGGTAAAGTATACCGGCATCTGCGGTTCGGACGTACCAAGGGTCAATGCCGATGCCTGCCATTTTTATCCCAATGTCATCGGACATGAGTTTTCCGGGACCATTGACAGGGTGGGAGAGGGCGTGACCTCCTTTAAGAGCGGTGACAGGGTTGCGGGAGTTCCGCTGGTTCCCTGCCTTAAGTGCCCTGACTGCCAGAGGGGAGACTATTCTCTCTGCAAGCACTACAGTTTCATAGGTTCCCGCCAGCAGGGATCCTTTGCGGAATATGTATGCGTTCCGGAGATCAATGTGGTACATGTGGCGGATTCCGTATCCTTTGAACAGGCTGCTCTTTTTGAGCCCACCACCATTGCGCTTCACGGTCTGGAGAGGATAGATTACAGACCCGGTAAATATGTGGCAGTACTTGGCACCGGAACCATAGGTGTCCTTCTCGTGAACTGGCTCAGGACCTTTGATGCGAAAAAGATCGTGGTATTTGACATTGTGCCGGAAAAGCTTGAATTTGCAAAGAAGATGGGGGCAGATGAGGGCATCAATACACTTGATGAGGACTTTATGGAAAAGGCAAAGACCCTTACCGGAGGTCACGGCTATGACTATGTCTATGAAACAGCGGGGAATACCATAACCATGAAGATGGCCTTTGAGCTTGCTGCGAACAAGGCGGAGATGTGTTTCGTGGGCACTCCCACCAGAGACCTGACCTTCAGCGTTTCCGAATGGGAGAACATGAACCGGAAGGAGTTTAAGCTCACCGGATCCTGGATGAGCTATTCCGCACCTTTCCCGGGGCATGAGTGGACACTGACCTCCGAGTATTACGGAAACGGCAAGCTTAAATATGACGAGGGTCTTATTTTTAAGAAATATCCCTTAAGCAGGATAGTGGAGGCCTTTGAGTTATATAAGACACCGGGAGCGGTAAAGGGGAAGATACTTATTGACAGCGAAGGGTGAAACAGGGAAACAGAAGGCGGAGCCGGGGGGCTCAAAAAGGAGGAGAATTATATGTCAGAATTTGTGAATCCGGAACTGGTACCAAAGGTTAAATTTTACACAGGAGAGGAAGTACCCTGCATAGGTCTCGGGACCTTCGGCTCGGACAGGGTCAGTGCGGAGGATGTTGCAAAAGCAGTGGACGGGGCCATACGGTCCGGGTACAGGAATATAGACTGTGCCGCCTGCTACGGTAACGAGGACCTTATCGGCGATGTGCTTAAAAACCTTTTAAGTGAGAAGGTGGTAAAGAGAGAAGAGCTTTTCGTTATGACAAAGGTCTGGAATGACATGCACAGGGAAGTGGGGAAAGCATTGAAGAAGAGCCTTTCCGACCTGAAGCTTGACTATGTGGATATGTACTATATCCACTGGCCCTTCCCCAACTATCATGCACCCCACTGTGATGTGGATTCCAGGAACCCGGATTCCAGGCCTTTTTCGGTAGATGAATTCTGTGATACCTATGAGCAGATCGCTGAGCTTCAGAAGGAAGGACTGTCCAGCCTCTACGCCCAGCAGGCGGAGATCCTGGAAAACTATTCGAAGATCCTCAAGGTGGGAGGCAAGCTGGTTTACTCCACCTGCTCCATCATGCCGGTGGAAAACGAGC
>JAFVEU010000092.1 GCA_017475845.1 Lachnospiraceae bacterium
GAAGATCCCGAAGGGTTCCACCACGCTGTAGAGTCCGGTGGGATCCGATACGGAGCGGAACTCCGCTCCCGCCCCTTCCTTTACGGCCGGTGCCTCCTCCGCATTGCCCCCGTATCCGGACATGTTGCTCTGCCCGGCAAAGACTATTATATCCACTCTTACTTCTTCTTTACTGTCCTCCAGAAGCTCCTCCGTCCCTGCTTCGGATATGGTCATCTTTATCTCCGGATCCATTTCCTCCACAGGCTCCGGCTCCGGCTCGGAAACGGTAATGGTGGAAGGCACATCTGAAAGGATACTTCCCCTTACGGTACCGTTCTTTATGCTGCTCTTGTCTCCCGGAACTCCGTACCAGGAAATGAATACGCCTGCAAGCGCGGCAAAAAGAGCCGCGAAGAGCAGCAGACCCATGACCGCAATGGCTGTTTTTCTCTTGTTATCCCTTTTTTTCAATAAATATCTTCCTGGTCATAAAGTTGTAGACCATAACTACTCCGGTGGCAAAGATCTTTCCCAGTGTCTCCTTGAATTTCCACAGCAGTCCGTCAAAGCCCTGCTGCAGAAATACCACATTGTCAAATACCGCAAGAACTCCCAGTATCAGAACCTCGTTTAGCAGAAGCCCGATAAGGGAAAGCACCGCAAAGATGGTGAACTCCTTACGCCTGTCCATATTCTCGTCATGGACAAACACGAATTTCATGCTGGTAAAGTAATTAAAAATAAGGGAAATGGTGAATCCGAAAAATGCCGCTATGGCAACCGTGATCTTTGCATTGCCGAAGCAGAGTATGATAAGTGTGTATATCGCAAAATCTATAAGGAAGGACAGACCTCCCACGATCCCGAATTTCAGTATCTGTTTGATCAGTTTTTCCATGATTTGTTTATCCTTGTATATTTATAACCCGGCTTAAGAGCCGGAAAGCTGTCCCAAAATCCGGTCACAGTATCCGATTCAGCTTTGCGAAATCCCTTAAGGCATTCTTTCCGATGCCAAATATCCTCTTCATGTTTATGGAATTCACGCCTCCCTGTCTGGGTCTGAAGCTTATGGGGATATAACGCACGGATCTGTCATGCTTTGTGAATGCCACCGTAAGCAGAACATTGGTGAGGAAATAATCCTTTGGCACATACTTTAATTCCCTCTTCATGGTCTCGGCCTTCATCAGCCGGAAGGGTGTGTTGGCGTCCTCCACCCATACGTGGAAGCATAGGAACACCACAGCTTTAAGGATCTTTGTCACAAGAACCCTTGAAAGGCCGTCCTGCCTGCCCTTTCTGGAACCGATCACCATGTCGTAGTGGCGCCTGCACCTGTAGAATTCCTCGAATTCCGCGGGATTTGTCTGTCCGTCCGAGTCGGTCTGGAAAACATAATCCGCCCCTTCGGACAGTGCAAATTTATAACCGTAAAGGATGGTCCCTCCGTGACCGGAGTTCTCCTTATGCTTCACTATGAGCTTCGGCCGGTTCTTCTGCTCTTCCTTAAGTACGGCTAAGGTATTGTCCCTGCTGCCGTCATCTACAATAACGAGCCTGGAATCCTCTCCCGCCATCACGGCAATGGGATACCATTCGTCCACCACCTTCCTGATGTTGGCTTCCTCATTGTAAGCCGGAATGACGATATACAGTTTATCCTGCATCATTTCCTCCAGTCCCGGACCCTGAAGGGTCTCTCCTGAAAAACGAGATAAAAAAGATAAGATATCCGTAATACAGCACGGCGCCTGCCATCAGGGCATGCCGGTTCTCGCCGAAAAGCCTTAAGATAAAATAAAAATAAAGGATAAGGAGTGAGTACAGCGCTCCCGTTACCATTTCGGGCTTCTTGAGCTTCCTGATATCAAAACCCTCTGTCCCCGCTTTCATAAGTACTGTCCCCATAGAGGCGGCGGTCAGTACAAAGAAGTCATAGATCCTGTGGTAGGTCATTACAAGACTTAAAAGTACCAGCAGGGAAAAGAACCTCTCATCCTCATTATCCGGAAGGATAAAGGCCATGACCGCAAGCCCCAGCATTATGACCACCGTAAACACCGGGCTCAGTGAAGCTCCTCCCGACAGGGCTCCGATATCTATGGACCCCTCTCCCGCAAGAAGGGATGAAACCTTTAAGGGCTCCCTTATCATGTCTATGAACCCTTTCCCAAGAATCACCGCTCCCAGGGCAGTCATAAGTATGTGAGGGATAAGGGATATCAGAAATTCCTTAAATCTTCTCTTATATAAAAAATACAGGGCAAGGGGCGCCGTAAGGGTATATTTGAAATATGACACCGCAAGTGCCAGACCCGACCATACTTTTCTTTCCCTCTCCGAAAGGTATACCGAAAGGAGAAAGAAGAAAAAGGAGAAA
>JAFVEU010000008.1 GCA_017475845.1 Lachnospiraceae bacterium
AGATAAACGCCATTTCCGACACTGCCTGGGAGATAAAGGACAGCCGGATCAAAAATCAGAATGCAGATGATGAAGAGGCGGAGGATTCCGAACAGAACATTGAGAAGCTGATCCCGGACAACATGGATATCCTCTATGACGATCTGAAGGATGCCTTAAAGAACGACCAGGAGGTGCATTATACCGGAGGCATAGCGGGAGTCAATTCCGGAGAGATAGAAAAATGCGGAAATTACACAAAGGTGGGCTACAGGCATCTGGGATACAAGACCGGAGGCATAGTGGGCTATGACAGAGGCCTTGTTGACAGCTGTAAAAATGCCGGCACGATCTCGGGAAGAAAGAATGTGGGTGGTGTGGCAGGACAGCTGGAGCCTGTGGTAAAGGATGATTTCAGCGAAGACTCCTTTAAGAGAGCCCAGGATGAAGCGGATCAGCTGGTGGGTAAGATCACCTCGCTTCAGGAATCGGTTAAGGATAAGGATGACGACATCCAGGATAAGACTGACAGGATAAGGGAAGATGCGGATTCCCTCCGTGGCTCCATCTATGGCTACAGGGATTATTACCGTATGAAGGATGACGACGTGGAGCAGAAGATGCGGAGCCATACTTCGGAGATCCGTTCCATTGTGAACGGCATGGATGTCAACATGAATACGGCGGAAGCAAATAACGCCCTGAAAGGATTAAAGAATGACCTGAATGATATAGATAAACTGATGGAAGGAGCGGAAAGAGCGGCCTCAAACGGCGTGGCTGTGGATATGACCGGCTATCTCTCCTCCGTAATGAAGCTTTCCCGCAGCATGGATCAGGAAATAGACACCCTTCTTGAAAGCGCCCAGAAAGCGGGAAAGGAATATAACAGCCTGAAGAATTCCGCTTCTTCCCTTCGGAACAGCGGCAATTCCTTCGATGATTTCCTAAGGGGCGCCTATGACAGTTATAAGAGCGATATAAGAGGAACGGATGATGATCTTACGGCCCGGATAGATTCCATAGCTTCAAATATGGATGAATTAAGCGACTCTCTTAAAAAGGCCGACGGGGTCATCAGGGATCAGATGGACGGCATCACCCTTTCAGTCAGTGAGCTTAGCGAAAGCATAAACTCCGGGCTTGATGAAGCCAGGGAGGAGATAGATTCCTTAAGGAACAAGAAGAACATCAATGATCTTTATGATGATGCTTCGGATAAAGCGGATCTGTCTCCGGGCAGGGGAAAGATAACCGTCTGCTTTAATGAAGGGGATGTTATCTGCGATATCAACGGCGGAGGCATCGCAGGCATGGTGGATTCCGACTTCGATATCCAGTCGGATCTTGAGAGGGAATCCTCCGGGGACGTGAGTCTGATCCATAATAAAACAAAGACCGCCATTATCGCCGGATGCAGGAACAGCGGAGCTGTAACGGTAAAGAATGACTGTGCCGGAGGCGTTGCGGGAAGAATGGACACCGGTGCGGTGGAGAGCTCGGAGAATTTCGGGCCCGTATGTACAACAGACGGGGATTATGCTGGCGGTATAGCGGGAAGCAGTTCCTTTACCATAAGGGATTCCTTTTCCATGGCCACCGTCTCCGGCAACAGGTATGTCGGAGGGATAGCCGGTTACGGAAAGAATCTTATAGATAACAAGGCTCTTGCCACTATCTCTGAAGGTGTCAGGGAAAAATACGGCGCCATCGCCGGGGATGTGGATACGGAAAACTCCACGGTATCCGGGAATATCTTTGTGGATGAATCCGTGGGAGCAATTAATGCCCTGACCTTTGAGAAGGAAGCAAGGGCTGTAAGCTATGATGAATTTAAGGATCTGCCGGGAGTCCCTGTGGAAGCGTATATGATGAAGGTAAGCTTCATGTCTTCCGGGGAAATAGTGAAAACCCTGATGGTTCCCTATGGCGGGTCGGTTCCTGAATCGGAATATCCCCCTCTTGAAAGCAGGGATAATAAGTTTGGTGCATGGGAAACAAAGGATTTAAGCGATATAAGGCAGAATACCATTATTAATGCGGTATATGTTTCCTATGCCACAACCATTGCGTCAAAGGAGGCCTTCCCGGTGCTCCTTATCACAGGTCTTTTCCATAATGAAGCATGGGTATCCTATGAGGAAGAGAAGGCGGATGACAGGACGGAGGTTCTTCCTGAGGGTTTTAATGCAGTTCTCGGTAAATACAGCTTCAGGATCATGACGGAGCTTAAGGGACCTGACGAGGAGGTTGACTTAAGGCTCCTTGCCGATGACTTTGATAAAAGAGACTGCGCCGCGGTGAGAAATGAGGATGGGAGCTTTAAGGTGCTTAAGACCTCAAGAGACGGGCGTTATATGGTATTTCCCTATACTCCCGATGACGGAAGAGGGGAATTCTATATCCTGAAAGCGGCTCCGGACAGAAGGCTGTGGTTTGCTCTGGGAGCAGCGGCACTGATCCTTCTCATTCTTCTTATTATCTATCTTGTTAAAAAGCAAATGAAAAAGGCTTCCGCCGCAAGGAAAAAGGATACTGAGGATAAGGAAGCCGCAGAAGTCAGGGAGAATGCGGAAAAGAAGGAAGCTGCAGAAGATAAGGAGACCACAGAGAAGAAGTAAGCATCTTTGAGTTCCCGACAGAAAAGGATGATAGAAAAAAGCTCCGGAGTAGGCCGCCCCGAAGCTTTTTTCTTCTTAAAGGAAACTATTATAGCAAAATGTTCAGTATTTCCAGTGTCTTTACATCTCTACGGTTACCTTATATTCCTTAACCTTTTCATCATAGGGGATCACGGTGCTGCCGCTTATCTCCTGTCCGTTGACTGTGAGCTTTTTAACTCCCTTTTCACTTCCGTTGGTATGTACTTCTATGTCGTAGGAAGCGTTCCTGTATTCCCTGTGTATCCTGAAATCACCGAAATCAGAAGGGATGCAGGGATCGATGGAAAGACCCTTGAGTGTGGGATATACTCCCAGGATATACTGGGATATATCCGTGAAGGTCCAGGCTGCCGTTCCGGTGAGCCAGCTGTTCTTGCCCTGTCCGAAGAATTTCGCATCCTTTCCAGCAACCATCTGTGAATATACATAGGGCTCGGTCCTGTGGATGTCGCTTATCTCCTCAAGATATGAGGGACAGGTCTTCTTATAGATCTCAAAGGCCCTGTTTCCGTGGCCGAGAACGGTCTCGGCGATGGAAACCCAGGGATTGTTGTGGCAGAAGATACCTGCATTTTCTTTATATCCCGGGGGATAGGAGGATATCTCCCCCAGCTCCAGATGGTACCTGGTATAAGCGGGCTGCAGTATCATTATGCCGTATTTGCTGTCCAGATATTTCTCCACGGAACGGAGAGCCTTCTCCGCTTCGCCCGTTTCTTTCCCCACACCGGCCAGAACACAGAAGCCCTGGGGCTCAATGTAGATCTTTCCTTCTTCGCATTCATTGCTGCCCACCTTGTTTCCTTTGGCATCATAGGCGCGGATGAACCATTCTCCGTCCCAGCCGTGGGAAAGGAGGGCTTTTTCCATGACTGCCACTTCTTCTTCGGCTCTCTTCTGTTCATCGCTCTTTCCGCAAAGGGCGCAGAGATCTGCGTACTCCCTGCCGTATTTAACAAACATGCCGCCGATGAAAACAGACTCTGCCACAGGACCCTCCGAAGGTCCGAAGGTCTGGAAGGGTTCACCCGGGTGCTCCGAGAAGCAGTTCAGGTTTAGGCAGTCATTCCAGTCAGCCCTGCCGATAAGGGGAAGGCCGTGGGGACCCTTGTGGGTGACGGTATAGTTAAAGGACCTGGTGAGATGCTCAAACAGTGTTGTGGCAACAGACCAGTCATTGTCGTAGGGTACGTTTTCATCAAGGATCGAAACGTCACCGGTTTCCCTGATATAGGCGCTTGTCCCGGCAATGAGCCACAAGGGATCATCATTGAAGCCGGAGCCTATGTCGGAATTGCCCTTCTTTGTAAGGGGCTGGTACTGATGATAGGCGCTTCCGTCCTTGAACTGGGTGGATGCTATATCGATTATCCTTTCCCTTGCCCTGTCGGGGATAAGGTGTACAAATCCGAGAAGATCCTGACAGGAATCACGGAAGCCCATTCCCCTGCCTATCCCGGATTCATAATAGGAAGCAGAACGGGACATATTAAAGGTCACCATACACTGGTACTGGTTCCAAATATTCACCATGCGGTTCACATGGGAATTTCCGCTTTCAACATGGAAGCGGGAGAGAAGAGCAGCCCAGTAATCCTTTAATTCGCTGAAGGCCTTATCCACGCCTTCTTCCGTGGAATATCTGTCGATGAGCTTCTTCGCGGGAGCTTTGTTTATGACTCCCTTTGACTCCCACTTATCGTCATCCGGATTCTCACAGTATCCCAGGATGAAGATATAGGTCTTTGTTTCGCCGGGCTTTAATGAAACCTTTACTTCATGGCTGCCTACGGGATACCATCCGCTGGCCACGGATCCGGTACAATGACCGTTCTTCACCGCATCGGGACAGTCAGGCCCGTTATATACTCCAAGGAAATCATCCCTGCTGGTATCGAAGTTTTCTATATCCGTATTTACATACCAGAGAGCGTAGTGATTTCTCCTCTCTCTGTACTCGGTCTTATGATAGATGGCTGAGCCGATGACCTCCACTTCTCCGGTGGAAAGGTTCCTCTGGAAATTGGTCATATCGTCCATGGCGTTCCACAGACAGAATTCCACATATGAGAAGAGAGTGATCTCCTTGTCACTGCCGCTGTCATTTGTGAGGCTGAGCTTATGTATCTCACAGGTATCGGACATGGGCACGAAGGTAAGGAGAGAAGCGGATACTCCGTTCTTTGATGAATTGAAGCGGCTGTAGCCCATTCCGTGACGGCATTCGTATGAATCCAGTTCGGTCTTGGTGGGCTGCCATCCGGGATTCCAGACGGTATCGCCGTCCTTTATATAGAAATATTTTCCGTTAGTATCCATGGGACAGGCATTATAACGGTAACGGGTGAGCCGGAGGAGCTTGGCATCCTTGTAGAAGGAATATCCTCCGCAGGTATTTGATACAAGTGAGAAGAAATCCTTGTTTCCCAGGTAATTGATCCAGGGAAGAGGAGTCTTCGGTGTGTTAATGACGTATTCCCGTGAATTATCATCAAATGCGCCGTAATTCATGCTGTCTCCTTTCTGGAATAACGAAAACGTTTAAGAGTCAGGGCATAACCTGCACAACTTTTTAACAGATTATATAATTATTATGTGGAAAATGCAAGAAAAAATTTAAAAAATATTAAGCATCCGGAAAGTTTTTCGAAAACGTTAAAGGGATCAGCTGGCGGGAGCAGGGAAGGCGCATATGTTCCCCGTCTCTCCTCACGTAAAGCACATGGTCTGTAAGGATTTTATGCCTAAGGGCTGTAAAATGGTGCAAAAAGGGCATAGGTTTTCGGGTTATGCAGATGAAGCAGGCTGGGAAATATGCCTTTTTTGGAGGGAAATGCCTGTGTTAGGCATAGAGGTCCTTTGTGTGCGGTGAAATTGGGAGGGAAAATATGCCTTTTTTGGAGGGAAATGCCTGTGTTAGGCATAGAGGTCCTTTATGTGTGGTGAAATTGGGAGGGAAAATATGCCCTTTTTTGGAGGAAAATGCCTGTATTAGGCATAGAGGTCTTTTGTGTGCGGTGAAAATGGGGAGGAAAATATGCCCTTTTTCGATAAAAACTATGGGGTTAGGCATAAATCCGGAACAGTTGCCCTGAGAAGGCGGGTTTTACAGCTTTGGGGTAAAGGGATACTCATAATAGTTAAAGGGAATGCGTGACGGGACGGGATTGTGGTATAATCATCCACATAGACGGAGGTAATATGACGACAGAACTTTTTTTAAGCGAATTAAGGGAAGCCATGGAAGGGAGCGTAAGTCCCTCCTTTGTGAATGAAAATGTAAGATATTACGAGGAATATATTGCCACGGAGGAAAGAAAGGGCAGACAGGAAGAGGAGATCATGGAGGAGCTGGGAGACCCGAGGCTCATTGCCAGAACCCTTATTGACACTGCCGAGAGAGGGGTGCTCCGTGGGCCGGAGGCGGTCTATGAGGAAGCCGCACCTGAAGATGAGGGTGAAGACGGGGATTTCCGGGACAGCGGCATGAGGATCACCAGGGTCAGCGGCGGAAAGGCTGCGCTGGTATTAGTATGTATCCTGCTGATCTTTATCCTGGTCTTTGTGGGAGCTCTGTTCCTGATAGGCTCGTTCATAATTGCGTTCTGGCCTGCATTGCTTGCGGCTGCAGTGATATGGTGGATCCTTAATCCGAACAGATATGAATAAATTTTAAACAATTTGTGAATTTAGTAAAAGGGTATTGCCAAATAATAAATGCCGTGATATTATCCTTCATGTGAATTGAAGTGATTCTATTCACGACAACCCCTTTATAAATATTTATACTCCCCTCAAAACCCGGTGGTACCCCCGCCGGGTTTTACTTTGTCCTTGTCAAACATATCGGTTTGATTATAAAATATCCCCATGGAAAAATTCAGCTTAACGGCACCCTGCCACTTCGGACTGGAAAGCGTGCTGAAAAAAGAGATAAAGGATCTGGGATACGAGATCACCAATGTCCGGGACGGAAGGGTATCTTTTTCCGGTGACGGGGATGCGGTGGCCAGAGCCAATATATTCTTGCGAACAGCGGAACGGGTGCTCCTGTCCGTGGGTGAATTCGAAGCCCGGTCTTTTGAAGAGCTGTATCAGGGAATAAAGGCGCTTCCCTGGGAGGAGTATATCCCGAAAAACGGCAGATTCTGGGTGAAAAAGGCAGGTTCTGTCAAGTCTAAGCTCTTCAGTGCTTCGGATATCCAGTCTATAGTAAAGAAGGCTATGGTGGACAGGCTTTCCGGAAAGTACGGTATCACACAGTTTCCCGAGGACGGCGAAGCATATCCGGTAAGGATCTTTATTAATAAGGATCTGGTTTCGGTGTACCTTGATTCCACGGGAGAATCCCTTCATAAGAGGGGGTACAGAAAAAAACAGGGGGAGGCGCCCATGGCCGAGAACCTGGCTGCGGCCCTGATCCTTCTGTCACCCTGGAGGATGGACAGGATACTTTTAGATCCCTTTTGCGGAAGCGGTACTATATTAATAGAGGCAGCCATGATAGGAATGGATATGGCTCCGGGCATGAACAGGGAATTTACGGCAGAGAACTGGGATCCCCTCATCGACAGGAAGTCCTGGTACAGAGCAGTAGATGAAGCGGAGGAAAGGATAAGGCCTGCTGACCAATGGGATCTGCAGGGATATGACATAGATCCGGGAGTATTGAAGGCCGCCAGGGAAAATGCGGAAAATGCCGGAGTCTCAGAGTATATCCACTTTCAGGAACGGGCAGTAAAAGACCTTTCCCACTCAGGAAAGTACGGATTCATCATAACAAATCCGCCCTACGGGGAGAGGATCGGAGATGAGGCCTCCTTACGGAGCACCTACCGCGAGTTGGGAGAACAGTTCCTGAGGCTTGACAGCTGGTCCCTGTATATGATCACTTCCTATGAAGAGGCAGAGAAATGTATAGGAAGGAAGGCCGATAAAAACAGAAAGATCTATAACGGTATGATAAAGACCAGATATTATATATTTGAGGGACCCAAACCTCACGGGAGAAGGGATCTGCCGAAGGAGGAAAGGGCGTGAAGAAAAGATTTTCTCTGATCGATACCGCGCTTTTCCTTGTAATGAGCCTGTCCTTCGTATCTGCTCTCACCCGCAGCCCCCAGGCGGCTCCCGGAAGGCACGCGGCAAGGGGAGTTTTTAACAGGCCCGAGATCGTGGAAGCCGAAGAGGAGGCAGAGGTGGTGAAGTCCGGTTTCTTCAGGATCCCCCTGCCGGAGGGAACGGAGGAGAGCAGCGTAAAAGTTACGGAGGATCTGTTCAATAAGAAGATACTCATTGAGATCTCCGGGGTGGACGACGCTTTTTTCAAGAACAATGCTTTTTCCGGTGACATTTCCGGCATAGCCGATGTTAAATACGGCTATTACGGCGGGGTTTCCACCGTGGAGCTGGACACGGAGACTGTGAGCGTTTATGAGTCGGAGTTTACGGAAAACAGCTTCTATTTAAGGGTAAGCAACATACATGATGTCTATGAAAAGGTCATCGCCGTCGATGCGGGACATTGCGGAGATGATACGGGCTCTGTGGTATACGGGGTGGAGGAAAGAAACATAACCTCCGGTGTGGCCGGACTGCTCAAGGATAAGCTTTCATCGGAGAATTATTATGTGATACTTACCGCTTCTGCGGAAGAAAACCGTTCGGAGGAAGAAAGGGCTGAGATCGTAAACCTCTGCAAGGCGGATCTGCTCATCACCCTGCATACCGGGGCGGATCCGGATACCAGGGTCACCAACGGAGTGGAAGCCGGATGTTCAAACGGTTTAAGGGATCTATGCAAGCATGTGACAAGAAGGATATCCAAAGCCTGCTCCGAAAAGGATCTGGGCATAAAGGATATCCGCTATCCCGGTGTCACGAAATATACCAGGGTTCCCTTCATTTTGCTGAAATTGG
This sequence comes from Lachnospiraceae bacterium, assembly GCA_017475845.1. Lineage (GTDB taxonomy): Bacteria > Bacillota > Clostridia > Lachnospirales > Lachnospiraceae > NK4A144. The sequence continues at coordinate 8,562 of JAFVEU010000008.1, forward strand.
GGTATATCACAAACCGTAAGGAAGCTGAGAACATGAACAGCCCGGATTATCGGGAAAGGGCTGCGGAAGCGATCAAAGAAGCCGTTACTGAGTGGTTTGACGCTGAAAAGAACGGATAAAGGAGAAATGGATTTGAACAGACCTGAAAGGATCATCTTTGCCACCGGAAATAAGGATAAGCTCCGGGAAATACGGGAGATACTGGCGGGCTTCGATATTCCCGTGCTCTCTTTGAAGGACGCCGGTATCCATACGGATATCGCGGAAAATGGCAGTACTTTTGAAGAGAATGCTCTTATCAAAACAAGAAGCGTGTGGGAGATAAGCGGAGGCCTGGTGCTTTCGGATGACTCCGGACTGGAGATAGCTGCCCTCAATAAGGAGCCCGGGGTACTGTCCGCCAGATATATGGGAGAGGATACCTCCTATCATGTTAAAAACAATGAGCTTATAAGAAGGCTTGAGGGCGTGCCCAATGAAAAAAGGACAGCCCGGTTTGTCTGTGCCGTGGCAGCAAAATTCCCGGATGGAGAGGAAAGAGTGGTCCGGGGAGTGATGGAAGGCATCATAGGATATGAAGAGAAGGGAGAAAACGGCTTTGGCTACGATCCCATATTCATACTGCCGAAGTACGGAAAGACCACTGCCGAGCTGCCTCCGGAGATCAAAAATGAGGAAAGCCACAGAGGGAAAGCCTTAAGGCTCATGAGGAAGGAAATAGAGGATTATATAAAATAATCAAGATAATCCACCTCCTTTAGGTGGTGGATTATCTTGATTTCGGGTGCGGGGTTATAAGCCCCGTACCCGGAGAGCTGCGTAAGCAGCGATTTTATAACGAGCAAAAAGCGAAGCGTTTGCGAGGTTAACAAATGAAGGTTTTGGTAGTAAGTGATACCCACGGGCGAATCGGGAACTTCATGGAGTGCATAAGGAAGGTTTCACCCATTGATATGCTCATCCACTGCGGGGATATCGAAGGCCAGGAAGAAGAGATAAGGGAAATGGCCGGCTGTGAGACCCACATAGTTTCCGGTAATAATGATTATTTTTCCTCGCTTCCCAGGGAGGAGGAATTCATGATAGGCAATTACAGGGCTTTTCTGACCCACGGCCATGGTTACGGAGTTTCCATGGGACTGGACAGGCTGGTGGATGAGGGTGAAGCAAGGGGAGCGGATATAGTGTTCTTCGGACATACCCATCGCCCGGTTAATGAAAAGATCGGCAATGTCAGGGTGCTGAATCCCGGAAGCCTTTCATATCCGAGACAGGAAGGAAGGGATCCTTCATATATGCTCCTGGAACTCGATCAGCACGGAAAGCTTTTCTGCGGGATATCATATCTTTAACATATCTCTTCAGGGTTCCCGGTTTCTGATCGGATTCTTTTAGCTTTATTAAGTGAAATATGAGGTGAAAATGAAAAACAAACTTAAAAAAGCAGTATGTATGTCTTTATCTCTCATGGTTTTAGCAAGTCAGTTTTCCATTGGCGTTCAGGCCGATGAAACCACGGGTGCCTCTTATGAGAAGGGCTCTTCAGCTGAAACCGGCCCGGCAGTCGAAAGCGGAATATCAGCTTTTTCCAGGGAAACCTATGTGGTCCCGGGGGGAAAGCTTTATTTTGAACCCGATACCGGAACCATTGCCTGGGCAGACGGAGATATGGAAGAACTGACCATCCCGGATGAGATAAACGAAACTCCTGTTAAGCTCATAGGAAGATGGAGTCTCTCGGGATTGAAAAAGCTTAAAAAGATAAATCTGCCCGGGAACAGGAATGTTCTGGGTGAGGGAAGTCTGGCGGAGCTCACTTCTCTTGAAAGTGTTGTGATCCCCAAGGGTTATGACACAGTTCCCAAACAGTGCTTCTACGGCTGCACTTCACTTAAAAAGGTTTCCATGCCATCCACTATTGCTTCCATCGAAGATATGGCTTTTTATGGATGCAGTGCTCTGGAATATGCGGATATCCCGGGGAACTGTCTCAGTGTAGGCAAAATGGCCTTTTATAACTGCACGGGATTAAAGGGAGTGGCCTTTGTGGAAGGATCGGAGTGCAACGCCAGCGCCTGGGGAATTTTTTATAACTGTAAGAGCCTTGAGAAGGCGGTAAATATACCCGGGATGCGTTTTAAGATATTCTACGAATCCGGGAAAAGGGCGGAAAAGTGGCTTTCGGAAGAGGGAATGAAAGAAAAGCTTACCGAGATGTGGAGGCTTAAATACGGAACTGACAGCGATGCAGAGAAATGGATAGAAGGGGAGGAGCTTAATAAAAGGGAGAAAGCCATCCGCGATCTTGCAAAGGAGATAACCAGTGGCTGCACGAATGACAGGGCTAAAATTGAGGCTGTGATGCAATGGGTGGATGACCACCTGGAATACGAGCGGGGACATGATAACCACCCCTGGGCCATCTACAACGGCATTAAAGAGGTGGAAGCCGGAAATAAAGACAAACAGCTTAACAGCTGCGGCGGATACTCCAATATGACCCAGGTGCTGCTGCAGTCCCTTGACATACCCTGCGCAACCTTCTGGAGAGACGCCATAACCGGGGAGCCTATGGACCACGAATTCTGTGCAGCTTTCTTCGAAGGGAAATGGAGGTGGCTTGACACCACCCATTCCGACGACAGGAAAGAGGGGCTTGAGCTGGATGTCGGAACCCCGGCCTTCTTCTATGACAGCGACCACAGGGTGGACTATATGCTCTTCAGAAATACAGAAGGTGAGGACATATATAAGGAACTTTCGCTGGAAATCGATATACAGGAGGATAAGAAGGACTGGCCGGATCAGAACCCGGCAGACGCCTATACACCGGGTAAAGCAGCCCCGGATCCGGATTGGGTACATGAAGAAGATCCTGATGCCGGAAAGGCTGAAGAAGAAAAGGTCACCGCAAGGGAGGAGGAATTCCCGGATGATATCCCTGAAAGCGACGGGGGGCTTTTCATATTCGATAAGACAACGGGGACCATCACAGGCATCAATGATAAAACCGTGACCAGAATAAATATCCCGGAAAAGATCGATGGTGTGACGGTACGCGCTATCGGCGACGGTGATTTGGAAAAAAACACCGGAGGCCTGCAGAACATTGGTGATCTGGAATACCTGACCATGCCGGATACGATAACAGAGATCGGGAAATACGCTTTAGCAAATAACCATAAACTGAAACGGGTGCATTTAAGCGCAAATATCACTGAATTAAAAGCAGGAACCTTCCAGAATGATTCTTCCCTTGATACCGTGACCATTCCCAAAAAGGTGAAACGGCTTGACAAGGACATTTTCAGGAACTGCGATTCCCTTGAGGAGGCTCTTTTTGAAGACTATGATTTCAAGGTAAAGGTCATAGAAACCGATCCTCTGGGAAGTGATAATTATTATGAAAGAGGCATGGCGGATATAAGCTGGTACTGCTTTGCGGGAATGAGCGGGAGAGCCCTTCACGGCCTTGATTTCCATGAGACCTATACCGGGACCAGGTATCACAGGAACCTTCAGGCTCTGGAGCTTAACGACGACTGGCGGGATAATATCGTAAAGATACACCAGTCCCAGAAGGGATACAGGGAGGGATTTTCTCCTTACCATCTGGACGGCTCAAACAGCAGGGAATTCCGGCTTTCACCCAAAGCTGTGGATTATGAGTGGGGTCATTTTGCAGAAGCCAGCAAATTTTCAGGATATCAGCCTGCCACCTGGTGCAGGGCCTTTATCCAATGGGACTATGCCATGGCAGGAGTATACGGGTATGAGAGTAGAGAGTATAAGTGGGAGGAAACAGTCTATGCAGGAAAAGGAGGAACGGTAGAGCTTGAGCCCGGGGACATGCTGGGTATGGGCAAATCCCACTGGTGCATGGTGGGAAGCGTAAAAGATGCGGATGACGGCACCTTGGAGATGTGGATCATCCACGGAAACCATGGCGACAGAAAGGTTATGGATGAGGTTCTCCATTACAATAAAAAGACCGGTAAAGCCCTGGATGTGGAAGACGATGATTACGACGAGTTCAGGGCGATCTACAAGATCGACTTTTCCGAAATAGAAACCCAGACCGTTAAACTGAATCCCGGAGAAGGAAAATGTGACAGGGAGAGCCGTATCTATTCCAAAGGAGCCTACTATGGCTGTCTTCCCGAGGCGGAATTGGATGGATACGTTTTTGACGGCTGGTACACGAAGCCGGGCGGAGAAGGGAAAAAGGCATATCCCTACCGTAATCTTACAGATGATGTCACTGAACTGTATGCTAATTACATCCATGACCCAAAGGCAGTGAAGGGAGTGGAGCTGGATAAGACTACTCTGACCATTAAGAGCGGGGAGGAAGCG